>NZ_CP026721.1:2100000-2266349 GCF_004117075.1 Fervidobacterium changbaicum | reverse complement strand
TGGCAGTATGAGAAGGTTCTTATTAGCGGTTCTGTTATTAACACTTGCGGTGGTAGCGTTTTCTGCTTCGAGGGTTACCATAACAATGACGGCGGGTGCAGTCGGTAAAGAACTTGAAGTTCTTTATGCTCAACTTGATGTTTTTATGAAACAGAATCCAAACATCAAAGTCTCAGTCATGCCGATGCCGAACTCATCAACGGAAAGACATGACCTTTATGTTACGTACTTGGCTTCTGGTGAAAAAGAGCCGACAGTCTTGATGCTTGATGTTATTTGGCCAGCGGAATTCGCGCCGTACCTTGAAGACTTAACAGCTGATAAAGACTATTTTGAACTTTCAAAGTTCCTTCCAGGTACAGTTAAGGCAGCAACTGTTGGAGGAAAAATAGTTGCTATCCCATGGTTCACAGATGCTGGAATTCTTTATTACAGAAAAGACTTGCTTGAAAAATACGGTTTCAAGAACCCACCAAAAACATGGGATGAACTTGTGAATATGGCAAAAACAATAACAGCAAAGGAAAAGAACATGTACGGTTTTGTATGGCAGGGCGCAAGGTACGAAGGTTTGGTATGTGACTTTATGGAATATCTCGTTTCGTTTGGTGGAGACGTTCTTGATGATGCAGGAAATGTTGTCATTAACAGCCCAGCTGCTGTAAAAGCTCTTCAATTCATGGTTGATCTCATTTACACACACAAGATTTCGCCACAAGCGGTAACAACGTACATGGAAGAAGAAGCAAGGAGAACATTCCAAAACGGTCAAGCTGTCTTCATGAGGAACTGGCCATACGCTTGGGCACTTTTGAACGATCCAAAGGAATCGAAAGTTGCTGGTAAGGTTGGAGTTGCACCACTTCCAGCAGGTCCAGCAGGAAAGTCTGCGGCAACACTTGGTGGATGGATGCTTGGTATCAACAAGAATGCAACACCAGAAGAGAAAGAAGCAGCTAAGAAGCTTATCAAGTTCTTAACAAGCTATGACCAGCAGCTTTACAAAGCAGTTAACGCTGGTCAAAACCCAACAATGATGGATGTTTATAAAGACCCGGCCCTGAAAAAGGCGGCTCCATTCATGTTTGAATTGTATGGAATGTTTGTTAACGCAGTTCCAAGGCCAAGAACAGCAAAGTACAGTGAAATCTCCGACGTTATCCAGAAATACGTTCATGCAGCCTTGACGAGACAGACAACACCACAGAAGGCAATCGAAGATATGGCAAAAGAATTGAATAAAGTGCTCGGAAAGTGAAATGGTAAAACCAAGTAAAACCACGAGTATCAATACCGGGGGTTCATCCCCCGGTTTTTTAAGAACACGGAGGTGGAGCTTTTGAGAGCAAAAACAAGAGAGACAGTTGTGGCATGGTGGATGGTTTTACCTGCACTTTTGGTAATCTCTGTCATTGCGTTCTTTCCTCTTTTTAAAACGTTTTACGATAGCTTCTTTGAATTTGGACTTAGGCCAGACATTGAAAGAAAATTCGTAGGTTTCGTAAATTACATAGAGCTTTTTCATGACGAACGTTTTCTTGCAGCGCTGAAAACAACGATAATATTTACTGTCGTATCAGTCGCACTTGAAACTGTTCTTGGCCTTTTGATTGCTGTTATTGTAACCAGCCTTTCAAATTCAGAGGAGCTGTGAGGGCTGCTATGCTCATTCCTTGGGCTATACCTACAGCAATATCATCGCAGATGTGGAAATGGATGTTCAACGACCAGGGAGGAATTATGACAAAACTCTTAGAAACGTTACACATCGTAGAGCCTGGATTCCCAATTCTTGGCTCGCCTGATACCGCACTTTGGGCAATTATCGCAGTGGACGTATGGAAGACCACACCTTTTATGGCCTTACTCATACTTGCAGGTTTGCAGTTGATTCCAGAAGAGTTGTATGAGGCCGCAAGAATAGATGGCGCAAATTTATTCCAGAGATTTACAAGAATTACTTTACCTATGCTGAGTTCAACGATAGCTGTAGCGCTAATCTTTAGAACGCTGGATGCTTTAAGAGTGTTTGATGTTGTATTCATAATGACTCGAGGAAGCGTAGGCACAGAAACACTGGCAGTTTACAACCGAGTCTTGCTGATGGATAGAGCATTCACGGGAGCATGGTTTGGTTACGGTTCTGCCCTATCCGTGGTTATCTTCTTGTTGATTTCTATATTTGCAATAATCTACATAAAATCGCTGAAGTTAAAACTAGACTGAAAGACCTGAAAGGCAAGAGGTGATTGCTATGTCTACAAAAACGAAGAGATTAATTTACAAAGTAACGTTAACTATAGCTGTTATATTCATTTTGCTTTGGTGCATTTTTCCGTTCTATTGGGCTATTATTTCTTCCTTAAAGCCTAACATAGAGCTCTTTGATCCGAATCCAACATTTTGGCCAAGGAATCCAACGCTTTCAAATTACGTAAAAGTTTTCTTGGAGAGGCCGTTTCATGTAAACATCTGGAACAGTATAGTGGTTTCCGGTATAACTACGCTTACAACACTTATATTTGGCTCCTTTGCAGGCTATGCAATAGCACGACTGCACATGAAAGGTAAAGCATTTGTCATGGCCCTTATTCTTTCCGTCAGCATGTTTCCTCAGATTTCTATCTTAGGTTCGCTTTTTGTAATACTTCGAAAGCTTGGGATGATAAACACTTACCAAGGATTGATCCTTCCGTACGTTGCTATCACGTTGCCGCTCACCACTTGGATATTGCAAAACTTTTTCAGAGATCTTCCAAAGGAGATAGAAGAAGCAGCCGCTATTGACGGTTGCTCTCGTTTGAGGACACTTTTCCAAATCGTTTTTCCTATGTCTGCTCCAGGTCTTGTTGCCACAGGACTCTTAACATTCATAACCGCATGGAACGAGTTCCTTTTTGCTTTTACATTTATGCAGAAACCGCAATATTACACAGTTCCTGTTGCCATAGCTTTGTTCGCTGGAAGGACTCAATATGAACAACCTTGGGGTCAGCTGATGGCCGCCGCCGTCATTGTTACAGTACCGTTGGTAGCGCTGGTTTTGATATTCCAAAACAGAATAATATCAGGACTAAGTGCAGGTGCCGTGAAAGGATGAATCTGGCATGATACTTTTTTTTGGAGAACTTTTAGCCGATTTGATAACCCAGGAAGATTTTACCAGTGCAGAACATTTCACTTTAAAAGTGGGGGGTTCACCGGGAAATATCGCAAGGTTTGCTTCCCAACTTGGTGTTCCAACTAAAATTGTATCGCGTGTGGGAAACGATCCCATCGGTAATAGGATTGTGAAAAAATTAGAACAGGCGAAGGTAGATATTTCTTCAGTTCAGATAGACAACAAATATGGAACAACTCTTGTCTTTGTTCAGAAGACTGTGGAAAGTCCTGATTTTTTTGTAATTCGAGGAGCAGATAGGTTTCTTAGGTTGAGCGAAGATGAAATAGACAAGATTTTGGATGGAATTAGTATTGTTCATGTAAGTTGTTGGACATTAACTCACAAAGACCTATACGAGATGACAATGAAAGTAGTTAGAAAGGCTGTAGAAAGAGGAATTTCTATCTCTTTTGACCCAAATTGCCGAGACAAGTTGTTTGAGTGCTCAAAAATAGAACGCGATAGAGTGTTTGAACTTTTGAGATACACAACGTACTTAAAACCTTCTCTCGACGATGCAATGGCGATTCTTGGAACACCGTCAAACGAATCGAGAGAATCGAACGAATTCACTGAGAATGTGGTCAAATATTATGTAGAGCAATTTCACAAATGTGGTGCCAAATACGTGGTTTTGACAGCTGGTAGAGATGGAGCTTTTGCATCCGTTTTTGATGAAAGCAAGTCAGTAACCCATATACCGGCTGTAGCCGAGAGAGTCGTCGATGCAACCGGAGCTGGTGATGGATTTTGGGCCGGTATGTACTACGGGCTAATCAACAAGTACGATTTTATCGAGGCTTGTAAGATAGGTGCGATGGTTGCCGGTTACATCGTACAGTTTGTTGGTGCAGATGTCGATATAAGTGCGTTAAAAGGAGAAATTGAAAAGCAAATTGGAAAAAGATAGAGGTGAGACCTTGAGCGAAAGGTATTTGGTGAAAAAAATAGCATTCTTTAATCCGCAGGGAAATTTTGATAAGAACGATAGTCATCTAACCGAGCACCCAGATTTTGGAGGGCAGCTAGTTTATGTCAAAGAGCTTGCAAAGGCGATGAGCGAGCTGGGGATAGAAGTCGACATTATTACAAGGCAGATAATTGATAAAGATTGGCCGGAGTTTGCGGAAAGCTACGATTATTATCCTGAAGCACCAAATGTTCGTATTGTTCGAATACCGTTTGGAGGGCAGAAGTTTTTACCAAAAGAAGAGCTCTGGAAGTATCTTCCTGACTATGTTGAGAAGATCTACGAATTTTACAAGTCAGAAGGCAGATTTCCAGATTTTGTGACAACCCACTATGCAGATGGTGGTATTTCAGGAGTAATGTTCCTTGAGAAAACGGGAATACCATTTTCATTTACGGCACATTCACTTGGGGCATGGAAGCTTGAAAAGCTTTTGGAATCTGGGATGTCTCAAGAGGCGGCCGAAAAGAAATACAAGTTCTCCGTACGGCTTGCTGCAGAAAATCTTGCTATAAAATACGCTTCTTTTATAGTTTGTAGTACAAATCAGGAACGATATGAGCAATATTCACACAAATTATATGAAGCGGATCCATACATTGACAAATTCAAAGTTATCCCTCCCGGAATAAACCATAAAATCTTCAACCAGGAACCAAAGCCTGAAGATAAACAAATAAGCGACTACATCGAACGATTACTTTCAAAGTCTCCTGTAAAAAGGCACAGATTACCGTTTATAATAATGTCCAGTAGATTGGACAGAAAAAAGAACCACATTGCTGTAGTTAGAGCTTTCTTGCAAAACGAAGATTTGAAAGAAAAGGCTAACCTACTTATTGTCGTACGTGGCGTTAACGATGTCTTAGAGTATGTAAGTAGAGAAAGATCAGAAGATGCTTTAATTTTGCAAGAGATCATCGAAGAAGCCGGAAAGGAAATAGGAAAGAGTGTATTCTTTGCTAATATATCGGATCAGAAACATCTGGCCAGTTTATACCGTGTATCAGCTGCAAGAGGTTCTGTATTTGTCTTGCCAGCGCTTTATGAACCATTTGGACTTGCGGTTGTTGAAGCAGCTGCATGTGGTTTGAAAATTGTCGTTACGAAAAACGGAGGGCCAGCTGAGATATTTTCAAATGGCGAAGGATTATTAATAGATCCGACCGATACCAAAGATATTGCTGTGAAATTACTGGTAGCTTTGGAGAAGTTTGATTCCAGAAGATCCATAGAACTTGCACAAAGATATAGCTGGAAGAACACAGCATTGGGATATTTGGAAAATATTCAAAGGGAACTCTCTGAATCACATGGGATAAGGAGCGTAGATGAGAAAGACCTTAAGAAATTCTACGACTTGATTGCTAAACTTTAGAAAGATAAAAAGTGCGAAATTTCTCACTTTTGAGTCCCTCAGATAGTCTGAGGGACTTTTTGTTTAAATCAAAGATCTAAGAATTGCAACAAAAATTCAAAACCATTAGAAAATGGTTTGAGAAGTGCTAAGGTCCCGTCCTCTTGAAGGACTCCGAACTGGTCGGCAGTTGAATAATTCTATAGCGGTGATATAATTTTAACAGCTGACCTAAACTTGCGCTAGTAAAAGGGGTGGATTATTTTGAAACTAAAGCATCTTTTAGAAGCCATCCAAAAGTTTATCGTTTTTGACAACATACCTGAAGAACTAAGAGAAAAGGAAATCACCGGAGTTTACAACAATTCAAAGAAAGCTACTCCCGGTTCATTGTTTATTTGTAGAAAGGGAACCAATTTTGACTCACATACCATAGTCGAGACCCTTTACAGAGAAAATGGAGTTATTGCGTTCGTCACTGAAAGAGAGATTAACAGTAACCTCCCTTATGTTCAAGTTTACGACAGCAGACTTGCTGAAGCCTTCCTCGCTGCAGAATTCTACGAACATCCATACAACAAACTGATAACCTTCGGAGTGACTGGCACGAATGGCAAAACCACGTGTGCTCATCTCTTCCACCATATAATGCAGCAACTTGGCCTTACAGGAAGCTTATCAGGAACGGTCATAAACGATATAGTGGGTGATAAGTTCTACATACACAATACTACCCCTGATGCACTAACAATTATGGAAAACATGTCTAAAACTGTTAAGAAGGGTGGAAGCTATTATTCTATGGAAGTTTCCTCCCATTCGCTTCATCAAGCACGAGTTGAAACTATCAGATTTGATATAGCAGGCCTTACAAATATAACCAGGGATCACTTAGATTACCATCCGACTTTCGAACACTACGTAAACTCAAAGCTTCACCTGTTCGATTTGCTCAAAAAGGACGGAATAGCTGTGGTTCACGAGGATTACGCGCCACTTTTGGTCAGTAAAAAAGTACCAAGGCTCATAACATTCGGTACGAGTGACAGCGCGATTTACAAGATTTCAGATATATCAACCACATGGAATGGAACAACCTTTACGTTAACCTCTCCTTATGGTACGAAGAAAGTTTACACGCAAATGATAGGTGACTACAATGCGTTCAATGTTACTTTAGTTGTTGCAGGATTATTCGAGTTAGGATACGAGCCGGACGAGATTATCAGCTACGTTAGCACATTTAGAGGTGTGGACGGACGATTCGAACCAATACCTGAAGCAAGGAAACTGGGAATTGAAGTGATTATAGATTTTGCTCATTCTCCCGATGCGCTTGAAAAGGTAATACTTGCTGCAAGGAAGTTGGCAAAAGGAAGGATTATCGTTGTTTACGGTGCCGGAGGACAAGCTGATAAAGGGAAAAGGCCGATGATGGCTGAAGTCGTAACAAAACTTGCTGATATTGCAATACTTACAACAGACGATCCTCGCGGTGAGGACCCGGAGGCGATTATAAAAGACGTTGAAAAAGGGGTTCAACCCAATTCACTTTCACTCACTGTTCTTGATAGGCGTGAAGCAATAGACACAGCTATAACTTTGGCAACACGCGGAGATGTTGTAGTTATCACAGGTAGAGGTCATGAACCTTATCAAATATTCACAGAGACATTAAAAGTTCCTTTCAAAGACAGAGATGTCGCTTTGGATATAATTCTTTCGAAGATCAACAAGAATCATATAAGAGACCTGGATAAATAGACAAGTTTAATGGAGTGTGAGAGAACAAAATGGAACTTACGGATCTCGTTGGTCATCGATTTGTTACAGATTCCAGAGAAGTAAAGCCAGGTGATGTGTTTGTCGCTATAAAAGGCAATCGAGTTGATGGGCACGATTTTGTTAAGCAAGCCCTGCAAGCGGGAGCATTTGCAGTTGTTGTAGAACGTGACTTAGGATTGCCAAATCAATTGATCGTTCCGAGCACAGTTGGTTTCCTCGGTATGTACGCAAGCAAGATATTGGAAAAATTCAATCCAAAAATTGTTGGTATAACGGGATCTAATGGTAAGACGACGACAAAAGAGATTGTTGCTGAGGTGCTCAGTGCTGAAATTCGGACCTTTAAAAATGAAGGAAACCTCAATTCAGAAATTGGACTGCCGCTTTCGATAATTAATTCCTACCGTGGAGAACAGATCGTTGTTTTAGAAATGGCTCAAAGAAACGTTGGTGACATTGAATACCTTTGCAAGCTATTCCCTCCCAACATAGGAGTTCTCCTAAATGTGGGAAGTGCACATGTGGGCGTTACGGGAAGCGTGAATGAGATCTTCAAAGGCAAATGGCAGATTGTTGAGAATTCAAAGCAAGCTTTGGTTAATTTTGATGATGAAAGAATGAGATGTGGAAACTGTAAATACTTTGGTACAAAAGGTGGCGATTATGTTCTAAAGGAAAGAACTTTTGATGGACGGAGCACATTATTGACTTTCGAAACGATTGAAGGAGAATTTTATTATTCCCTGCCTGGTTTCTGGACAAAAGCCATGGCGACTTCTGTGCTTGTTGCCTTTGCAGTTGCTGATATGCTTGATATTTTATTTAACCCAATAAGACTTTTGAGTTTTAAACCGTTAAAAGGACGTTTCAACATACATACCTGTGGCAAAGCTTACATAATCGACGACACTTACAACGCCAGTTACGAATCCTTTAAGCATGGGATAGAGGAAGTTAAAGAACATTTTCCAAGGCCTGCCTACGCAGTTGTTGGAGCAATGAAAGAACTCGGTGAGTACTCAAAGCACTACCACGAAATGCTTTCAAATTTACTTGAAGAAGTTGACGGTGTTGTTGTGTACGATAAAGAAGAGGAATCAAAAGATATCACTCCGTCAAATCTTATTTTCAGAAGTGATAAGCAAGAGGAAATCGTAGAGTTCCTTAAGAAAAAAATACTCACCTCCGAATTTTCAGGTACGCTGTATTTCAAGGCATCACGAGCAGTCGAACTGGATAAGATTGTAAATGAACTTCTCGAAAATTCAAACAAATAAAAAAGTTTGAGGAGGAAAGCTAGATGCAGACATCGAATTTATTTTCCGGAATAGTTCTGATAGCCGAATTCCTAATAGGCCTTTTCGTTTTTCCTCGCTATATTAATTACATGAAAAAACTAAGACTTGGACAGTACATCAGACAAGAAGGTCCAGACTTGCATAATTACAAAGAAGGGACTCCTACGGCTGGAGGCATTGTATTTTTAGCGATAGCACTGGTTGCAGGTATTGTGCTTGGTGTAAAAAAAGAACTTTTGTTAACGATGCTGTTCTACGGCTTTATTGGATTTTTGGATGACTTTGTTAGTATAGCGAAAAAACGCTCTCTTGGACTGAGAGCTTGGCAAAAACTCGCATTGCAGATGTTATTTTCGATATGGGTGGCTTACACGGTGCTCCAATACCGCGAGAGTACAGTGTTTGGTTTTTCGGTTCCAAAATGGTTCTTCTACATATTCACAATGTTCTTGATTTCCGGATACTCCAACGCAACCAATCTCACAGACGGGCTCGATGGACTCGCCGGATGGGTGTTCATAACAAGTGCGACTCCTTTCCTAATGCTGGTAAGAAATTACAATCAGGCAATTTCATTGTTGATTCTGGTTATGCCCCTGCTTGCATTTCTCGTATACAACACAAGACCAGCAAAGGTATTTATGGGTGACACGGGCTCATTAGCTCTGGGCGCCTACATAGCAACGTACGCACTGATAACAAGCAATGAACTTCCTCTTATCTTTTTCACCAGTATATTCTTGCTCGAAACGATTAGTGTGATTCTACAAGTCGGTTCCTATAAAATCAGGGGAAAAAGGATATTCAAGATGGCACCTATCCATCATCATTTTGAACTGCTTGGTTGGACTGAAGAAAAGATAGTCGGTGTCTTCAGCGCGTGGAATCTCGCAATTGCCATCACCTATCTTTCTTTTGTTCTGAAATTTTAGAAATGTAGAAATGGTTGATAACGGAGGCTCTTCACTTGAACCAATATTTGGCTGGGTTTACTATTAGTATAGTCTTAAGTGTATTTCTTTCTATCTTGTGCAAGAGATTTAACATCTTGCTTGACCATCCATCGGAGAGGAAAGAACATTCAAAACCAGTTCCACTTGTTGGTGGTCTGGTTCTTTTTGCGTTTGTGATTTATTTGAAGTCAAGTTATGGGTTTTCGGATCTAAAAAGAGAACTAGCGTTATACATAGTGTTTGGAATAGGTTTAATCGATGATTTGATAGAGCTGCCTTATTACACAAAATTGGTTTTACAATCCATCGCAGGTCTTCTTTTTGTGAGCACGTCTCATTTTATATTTACAAACAACTTTGGTCTTGATAACTTGCTTACTTTTCTTTTATTCGTTGCACTCTTGAATGCTTTTAACCTTATCGATGGCATCAACGGACTTCTCGTCGGGGTCGCTATAATTTATTTCGCTTTCAAGCTTGATTTTGTGTATCTTCCTGTCCTTTTTGTTCTGCTTTTTTTCAACATATTCGATCGACTGTTTATGGGTGATTCCGGTGCATTTCTGATTGCCTATTTACTTATTTCACACCAGAATACCACAAGAGATCTTACAAAAGCGATTGTGTTCTTTGGTTACCCGATGTATGAAATAGCCTCCTCATTTCTGAGGAGGCTGGTTTTGGGGAAGAACCCATTCAAACCTGATAGATTCCATCTACATCACATAGGAACGTTGCTTTTTGGAGATGTGTTCTTTTTAATCATCGCTTACTCACTGACATTAGGTTTTGTTTTACTATCAACCAAGAAATTCGGGTTGTTCATATACCTCGGTATCAGCTTTTTGATTTTCTTTTTCCAGCTTTGGTTCATCAGAAACAACAGGTTCATTAACTCCAATGGCGTGTCTAAGGGAGACGAGGGCAACCTCGAGTTGTGAGTCGTCAGGCTCGGCGGTCGTAAGTTTTTGCAAAATCATTCCGGGAACCGCCAAAAACCTCGTTCGCGGATATTTGTCAAAGAGCCTCAAGAGTTCGTAAGAAATGCCTGCAACTACGGGTATTGCAACGATTCTGAAGATGATTCGACCAAGCATCGTAACTCCAAAAAGTCCGTAGAGACTATGCACTAGAATTGCGATGATTAAAAATATCATGACGAAATTCGTTCCGCACCTTGGGTGTATCGTTGAATATTTCCTCGCATTTTCGACCGTTAATTCTTCGCCGTTCTCATATGTATGGACAGCTTTATGCTCTGCACCATGATATCTAAAGACAGTTTTGACATCTTCGAATAGTGAAATAAAGAATACATAGGCCAAGAAAAACCCCAATCTAATCAAACCATCGACTAGCGAAAACAAAAACTCGTTATCCTTAAACCCTAACCACTTTGTTATGTAAGCGGGAAGAACTACAAACAATCCAACTGCCAGTAAAATGGCAAAAAGGATCGAAAAGAAGCCTTCACCCTTTTTCATCTTTTCATCAGAAGATATCTCAGCACTTAAATTCAAAGCTTTCATACCAAAATAAAGCGAATAATAAAGGCTTACAAAACCTCTCAGGAATGGTATTTTCGCCCATTTCCCACGAACATTTGGATAACCAAGCTCACGAATTTCGATCTCACCTGACCGGGTTCTAACAGCTACTACTACCTTTTTTCCCATCATCAAGACACCATCAATTACTGCCTGACCACCGACTTTCAATGTTGTCACCTCTTTCATTTGTGATGTGTTTAAAAAAGGTGCCTGAACGGCACCTATTTTCAAAAGAGCTTATTGTCCTTTTCTGTTTTTGATTTCCTCGTACAGTTCAAGAACTTTCTTGGCATTTTCATCTTCCAATATGATTTTGTAAAACTTGTACGCCTCCATATCTTCCGGTGAATTTCTTGCCATGAAATAACCGACAACCTTGCTACGAAAGTTCTGCAAATCTCCTTCTGACATCCGTGAGATTGTATAAACTATTTCATAGATTCTGTTATCTGTTATACAAGCACTTGCGATAGCCTTGAGCTCTTCCAAGCGTTCCTCCATCTTCCATTACAGTCTTTCGGTTCCAATTAGAACCTTAGAGTTCACTTTTTTTGGAGATAAACTTTAAAAGATATACCTGTTCGTGTTTCGTTACCGATTTGAATTTCAATAAATGCTGGAACTACGTACAAATCCAAGCCTTCTTGCTCCAAAAACCTTCTTGCAACAGCCAAAGACTTAGATGCTTGGTTAACTGCACCCGCACCGATAGCTTGAATCTCAACCTTCTCGTTCTTCTTGAGTGAGCCGACAATAGCACCCGCAACTTTGTTTGGACTTGACTTTGAACTGACCTTCAAAATCTCCATAATGCCTATCCTCCTTGTTCTGTAGAGATTAAAGCTAGTATCATATGTTAATTGGTTTGGCTCTATTTTATCATAAAATTATCAAAAAGGCAAATTCTTTTTGCAAACGCCTGGGTTTGGAGCAGAACAACATAGAAAACAGTGAAAGTTGTCAAAGTTATTTATTTAAGCCAAAGAAGAAAATTTTGGAAACAACAATCGTGGAAAATTTGACATGGTACGTGCTGAAGTGATATACTATGAGCAGTAATGGGGGTACTGGGGATAGGTGGGAGCTGTCTCTATACTGTTGTGTGCACGCCACGGGCGTGCACACGTTTGTTTTTTACACAGACCATCTGCTCAGCTTATTAACCCGGTAAAACAGAAATGTACTTAGAACCATCGTCTGGAAACACCGTCGCGACGCGTTCTAAATTATACTTCTTTCTAACCAGTACACTTGCAATCAAATTAGCTGCGGCCGAGATACCTGCGAATATACCTTCTTTCCATAACCTAGTTGCCCATTCGATAGCTTCCTGGTCATCTATTTGAACTATTTCATCGATGATTCCGATGTCCAATATTTTCGGTACAAAACCCGCACCAATTCCCTGTATCTTGTGTTTTCTAGCTGTTCCACCACTTACAACAGGTGATTGTTTCGGTTCCACTCCGATGATTTTGATATCAGAACGAAAACTTTTGAGAAATTTTCCAACACCTGTTATCGTTCCACCAGTTCCGATTCCTGCAACAAACGCATCCAGTTGATAATTCATTTGAGTTAGTAACTCTGGCCCCGTGGTTAAAAAGTGAGCTTTAACGTTTTCCGGGTTCTCGAACTGGTTTGGCATAAAAGCAGATTTGGAGGAAACGATTTCTCTGGCTTTTTCAATAGCCTTCGTCATATCTTCAGTTAACACAACGTCCGCTCCCAAACTTGTCAAAAGCTGGCGACGCTCGATGGAAACAGTTTCAGGCATGGTAATTATCACTTTTATCCCGAGCTTTGCACCGATCCAAGCAAGTGCAATTCCCGTATTACCGCTTGTCGGTTCGACGATAACAGTATCAGAATTTATCAATCCGTCCTGTAAGGCCCTTAATACCATAAAATACACAGGCCTATCTTTAATGCTTCCAGTTGGATTATTCCTTTCAAGCTTAGCGTACACTGAGTATTTTTCAAGGTACACAAGAGGTGTCTGTCCAATCATTACATTCCGAATTGCGGTTATATTTTTAGAGATTGTCTGGTTAAGAGAAGACGTATTCATTGCTTAGCAACCTCCAAATTTACTAATTCTTCTGGACAAAGGTCATCAGACCTTTCAGATTTTTCTTTTTTATCAGTATACGAAGAAAAAGAGACACTTAGTTTCTCATCATCGCGATAATTTTTATTCACTATTCGCGCTGGAATACCTACGGCAGTGGCATTATCGGGGATATCGGAAATAACAACGCTGTTTGCACCAATTTTTGCATTATCACCGATGTTCACAGGGCCAAGCACTTTTGCTCCCGCTCCTATGATCACGTTCTTTCCAACAGTTGGATGCCGTTTGCCTTTGGTTATGTACTTTGCACCGAGTGTAACGCCGTGGTATAGCACTGTGCCACTACCAACTATAGCCGTGGAGCCAACGACAACACCCGCACCGTGGTCTATCACAACACCCGGTTCCAAAACAGCTGCCGGATGAATATCAACGGTGTACAACACGCGGTTAATGTGGTATATAAAATAGGCTATGAATTTAAAACCAGATACGTAAAAGGCATGCGAGAGTCTGTAAAGTTTTAGCGACCTGAATCCAGCATGAAAACGGTACTGATAAGAAACTTCAAAAGAAGGATCTAAGCGCTTGAGGTATTCTTTATCCAGTTTAATTGCTCTATACATGTTTCTTAACTCTTTGAAAAGCCTTCTAAGATTTTCCAAAAAACGCACCCCATTCATCATCACTCCTTATACATATGAAGTCACTTACTTAGGTAAGACTAATTTCAGTGTACCACAATCGATTAGAATTGTCAAATACAGAATTAAGTCGCAAGTGTCTTAGAAAATTCACAAAAGTATAACAGAAAAGCTTACTTGAAATCGTTTCATATTCGTGGTAAAATAAACTTGGACTTTGTAAAATTTTATACCGATAACGGGAGGCGGCTGAATGGTACAGATTGATACGAGAAGCGAAATACGCGAATTGTTGAAAGAAAAGGGAGTAAAACCAACGGTTCACAGAGTGGAGATCCTAGAGTATCTCCGTAATACGTATTCACATCCGTCCGCGGACGAAATTTACGAGCATTTTGTAAGAGAGCAGAAATTATCAGTTCTTTCAAGGGCGACTGTTTACAATACTCTTAGAGCCTTAGCAGATGCTGGTTTAGTTAAGGTTATTATCACTCCTGATGCCATCAGGTACGACTTTGTTAGAGAAAATCATCACCACTTTTATTGCACAAAGTGTAAGAAAATATACGATATTGAGCTTAACGTTGAACTGCCCAACATTTCGAATATCGATGGGCACGAAGTGCACAATGTCCAGCTTACTTTGGTCGGTATTTGTAAGAACTGTTTGGGTCATTAATGCAATGAATAAGAGCGAGTGGCAGCTCCCTTTCTCCTTAATATGAAAAAAGGGAGCTGCTATACTAAATTTCAAGGGGAGGTGTGAACATGAGGGATATGACGAAAAAGTTCTTGGAAGATGCTTTTGCAGGCGAGTCTATGGCACACATGAAGTATTTGATCTTTGCCGATGAGGCTGAGAAGTCCGGTTTAAAGAAATTAGCAAACCTTTTTAAGGCTATTGCTTATGCAGAGTTTGTGCACGCAAGAAACCACTTTAAGGCGCTCAAGAAGTTGGGGGATAATCCAGCAAATATTCAATCTTGTATAGCCGGTGAAACGTTCGAGGTAGAAGAAATGTATCCCGTTTACAACGAAACAGCTAAACTGCAGGGGGAAAAGGAAGCTCAAATCAGTACTCACTACGCTCTTGAAGCGGAAAAGATTCACGCAGAAATGTATAAGAAGGCGCTTAATCTTGTGAATGAAGGAAAAGATTACGAGGCTGAGAAGATTTACATCTGTTCAGTCTGCGGTTATACGACGGAAGATGAAGCACCTGAAAAATGTCCTGTGTGCGGAGCTCCTAAGTCCGCCTTTGTTGAATTCTAATTTTCTTGCTTACGGAAGCTTAAGAGACTGAGAGAGGAGGGAGAAAATGATAGGTGATTTTGTAAAATCTGGTGATTTTAAAGGAGAAAAGCACGTTCCAGTTATTTGCGCTCCGGAAAAAGTTAAAAAGGGTGAGTGGTTTGAGGTAGAAGTATCTGTTGGAAAAGAGATTCCGCATCCAAACACAGTGGAACACCATATTGCATGGATCGAACTCTACGCTATGCCGGAAGGTGCACCGTACATCCTTAGAATAGGACGCTACGACTTTTCACCTACACTTGAGGAACCTTTTGTGAAGGTAAAAATAAAACTTGAAAAGACTTCAAAACTTATAGCTCTCTCATATTGTAACATCCATGGTCTTTGGGAAGGTTCAGCTGACGTTGTTGTAGAAGAATAAAATTATTTCTTTATCACAAAGGCCCCCGACTCGGGGGCCTTTTTGTGTTATTTTAAGAAGCTTGTAAGAAAGGTGAGCACAGGTGAAACCAAAAGTGCAGGTAGGTAATTTCCAACTTTCGGATCCTTTATTTCCAATATTCTCAAGCCAATCCCAAAAACCATTAATCCACCGACGGCAACCAAGTCATTCAAGTAAACAGGCGATGTTAAGAACGTGAGTAAACTAGCAAAGAGAGTAATACCGCCTTGTATGACCAAAACGCTCAATGCCGAAAGCATAACCCCTAAACCGTAAGTTGAAGAGAGCACTATTGATGAAATAAAATCGAGCAACGATTTGGTGTATATGATATTTCCATCCCCATTTAATCCTGCCGTTATTGAACCTACAATGGTCATAGGTCCAACAAGAAAAAGCAGAGATGACGTTACAAACCCTGTTGAGAAGTCCCCTTCCTTGATGTTGTCACCAATGGCTTTCAGTTTTCCTTCCAAATCAAAAAACTCTCCAATCACACCACCAACAACCATTGAAAACAACACAATAAGAAAGTTATTAGCTCCAAGAATCATCTTTAAACCTATACCGATTGTAGAAAGCCCTACGGCAGCAAAAAGTACCCTTCGAAATCTTTCGGATATTCCTTTTCTGAAAAGGAAACCTATTGAACTTCCAAAAACCACAGCGACCGAGTTAACAATCGCAGGAAGAAGGTACGACAGATTTCTCATAGTATCCCCCTTTCGTAGGTTAATAAATATGTGGAGAATGACGTTCCACTAAGTGATCTCCGTCAGAACGGCAAATAAACAGCAAAGTTTATAAAACTCTCAGGTTTATCAAACAACTTTTTACCACCAGCTTCTAACAAAAATAATAGATTTTCAGCACCAGAAACTTTGAATGTATACCCCACAGAAAAGTTAACAAATAATGGGGAAGCGTATTTCATATAAAAACCCGGAGAAATGTACAGACCCTGCAATTGTTTAGAGGACAATCTCAGTCCAAAAGTAAGCTGATTTATACCTATATTGGCGTAAAGGTGCGAATACATATCCGTCGATGCTCTCAACTCCACGCCCACGAAGTTATCTGTACTCAAGAAAACAAATAGCTTTGTCGTAGCACTACTTGCGAAGACGGGACCACAAATGAAGAGTATGAAGATTACTGAGATGAGAAAACCTTTGGCAATTTTCCTTTCCATCGATGTTGTCATCTTTTCCACCTCCATGTCAACTAATCAAAAATTTCGATTAGACCCTTATAAAGCATTTCGTGCAATCTTCTATCGGTTGCTTTAGGGAGTATCATGTATCTGCTTGGCTCCACAGTTTTTGATATGATTTCAGCCGCTTTCAAGAGTATGGTATGTGTAATCTTTCTTTGTTTTTCTACCGCAGCTCGCATAATTCCTGGAAATGCAAGGAGATTATTCACCTGATTTGGAAAATCAGATCTACCTGTTGCAACAATGAACGCACCGTTTTCATAAGCTGTATCAGGCATTATCTCTGGTGTCGGATTTGCTAAGGCAAATATTACGGGATTCTTTGCCATTTGTTTAATATCCTCGCCTGTCAGTAGATTACCTTTCGAAACCCCAATAAAGACATCTGCGTCTTTTAAACACTCTTTGAGCGTTGCACTTATATTCTTTGGATTAGTTAACCTGGATATTTCTAGATGATACTCGTGTAAAGCTGTGGATTCATTCAGTAATCCGTACACGTCACAAGGATATACGTTCTTCGCACCGTATTCTAGAAGTAGTTTGGTGATATTATACCCTGCAGCACCGATTCCATTCACCACTATCTTTACATCGGATATTCTCTTACCAGCCAATTTTAGTGCATTTTGCAATCCCGCAAGTACAACTACAGCTGTCCCTTGTTGATCATCGTGAAATACGGGGATTGAAGTTTCACTATCCAAATGTTTCAGTATCTCGAAGCATCTTGGTGCGGAAATGTCTTCTAAATTTATCCCGCCAAACGAAGGTTCAAGTGCTTTTACAATGCTTATTATTTCTTCCGTATTCTGAGTACCGAGACATATCGGAAATGCATCCAAGTTTCCAAATTCCTTAAAAAGCATCGCCTTTCCTTCCATGACAGGTAATGCTCCGTACGGTCCAATGTTTCCCAGTCCAAGAACTGCGCTCCCGTCACTTACAACTGCTATTACGCGTTTTCGCCTTGTATATATGAAAGCATTACTTGGCTCTCTTGCACACTCCATTGCAACTTCTGCAACTCCTGGTGTATAAAGGTATTTGAGATTTTCTTCCGTAACTTCCAATGGCACGGTTATTTTGTACTTTCCTTGCAACAATCTATGAATGTCCAACGGTCCCATCGATGACACCCCCTGCTTAGTGATTATAAATTAAAGCACTTGATAGGATATTTTATCCTAATTTTACAATTTTTCCACGTCATATCACACAAGTTTGATTTAAGATATGGTATAATTTCTTTTGGAAATAGTTTCAAAGAACTTAAGAAAGCAGCACATGAGGAGTGGTTGATATTACGTTGATTGTCAACAAAATATTGGCCATGATAGGTGTACTTGTATCTGTTGTAAACTTTGCGTATGCTTTAGATAGAAAGGTTTACAGAATTTCAAAAGGTGCTCTTCATGTTGCTGTGCACGTATTGCTATTTAGTTGTACAGAGTTTTTCAAATACGAAGTAACTAACATCTTGTTATTAGAAAAATTTCAGGACATACTTTTACTTTACTTACCGGTTGCCGTGTTTTCATTTACTTTGGATTTTTCAGGAACAGAAAAGTCCAAAAATAAGATGTTATTTCTATATACCATTCCAACACTTTATTTAATTTTAGCACTCACTAACGAATACCACAAGTTATTTTGGTCTGGCGAGGTAAAGACTGTATTTTACGGTCCAGAAAAAATTAGGCCGCATGGTTCGTTTATTCCTTGGACATACTTCATTTTCGCTGTAATATTGCTCTCATTGGCTGCTAAATACATATTTGAGAGTAAGAAGCTTGACGAGAAAACGAAGAAACGCACCATCTTAATATTTATATTTGGCATGTCTGGCACAGTTGCGGTATATCTCGCAAATTTTAACTACACGCTGCTTTCGTTTATTCTATCGCATACAGTAATGTTTTTAAATCTCTTGACCATAAATTACGCATGGCGAAGAATTTTGCTCTCAGCAAGGTTTAAAGCGTACGAATACTCCAAAGATGGGTATATTGTAGTTGATAGTGTTAACGGACGTGTTCTTGATATGAATGAATCTGCCTCACAACATCTTGGTTTGGGAAGAGAAGCTACAATTGGGAGAGTAGAAGCAAAGATAAGAAATTTAATCAAGAAAAACGGTGAGATTATTTTCGAAAATAACAAGTTTCTTAGTATTTCCACAACCGAATACGAAAAAGATGGTACAGTGCTTGTTATTCTAAAGGATGTAACCAGTGAAATTGCTTCAAAGAGGCACATAGAAAAAACCCAAGCATTTTTTAAAACACTTTTCGAAAACATCCCTGATGGTGCTGTGATATTGGACAAAGATGGGATAGTCAAGGAGTGCAACAACCAATTTCTTACTATGTTTGGTTATAGCAAGGAAGAAGTTCTCGCAAAACCTATTGATGAGTTAATATTGCCAAAAGATTTGGAAACAGAGTCTGATAAACTTAGAAATTTAGTTCTTGAGCAAAAATTCTTGAGAGTTGAAACGACAAGGCGAAGAAAAGATGGTACGCTGGTTGATGTTAGGATTACTGTCTCCGTAATTGAAACCGACGAAGAAGTGCTTATATACGCAATATACACTGATATCACCGCTGAAAGGGAAGCTATGAACATCGCAAGAAATGTTCTGCAAAGGGACCCACTAACAGGACTTTATTCAAGACACTATTTCATAAGAAAGCTATCCTCAACGATTGAGTTCTCTTCGATAGATGATTACAACGCAGTTATCGCCATAGATATCAGGGATTTCTCCCTTTTCAACAGTACCAGGGGACATAGCTTTGGGGATGAGTTGCTAAGAGAAATTGCAAAAAGATTAAAACAAGTTCTTCGAGAGGGAGACACTATAGGAAGACCTTATGCGGATGAATTTTGGATCTTGCTCGAAAAAGTTGGAAAAGACTATAAGCAGGCAAAAGCAACTGTTGCAAACATTGTAGGAAAACTTGAAGCAGAATTAAGAAAGTTCTACAATGTAAATAGCGAAATCTTGGAGATAAAGTTTTCAACAGGGATACATATCTTTAGCTCGATGGACAATGCCGAAGACGTATTGAGAAAGCTTAACCTCGCACTTTCACGAGCAAAGTCTTCAAGAGATGGCACGGTTTATTACAGTGCTCTTATTGACAACGAACTCCAAGAATTAGCAACAAAGGAGCGGGCGTTGAAAGAAGCTGTTTTCAATGGCGAGCTCAAGATCTTCTTGCAACCTATTTGTAACTCTTATTCAGAAATAGTTGGAGCAGAGGCGCTTCTACGCTGGCTAAAAAAAGACGGTTCTATAGTCCCACCGCTTGATTTTATAAAATTTTTAGAAGAAAACGGAATGATTATATCTGTTGGTGAAGAAGTGCTAAGGCAAGTCTGTGAGTTCATGGCTAGTAACGACGATTCTATAGCATTTGTCGATGTAAATGTTAGCCCAGTTCAGCTAAGACATCCAAATATGGCTGAACGCTTCATTGAAATCATTTCTGCTTATGAGATAAAACCAAAAAAGATAGTTATTGAATTTACCGAAAACATACTTATCGACATGAACCAAACGGTGAAGAGCAATGTTGAGAAGCTTTTGAACTTTGGTTGCCAGCTGTGTATAGATGACTTCGGAACCGGTTACTCTTCATTATCATACTTAACAGTACTACCTTTGAAAAAGATAAAAGTCGACAGGTCGTTTGTATCGCGAATTCCGGAAGATTCACGCTCAATAAAAATACTAGAGGCAGTCTACAACATCGCAAGGTCATTCAACTTAGATGCGATTCCTGAAGGAGTAGAAAATGAAAAGCAGCTCGAAATATTGACGATGATCGGTTACAAGTTGTTCCAAGGTTAGTACTTTGGTAAACCTATGTCTGTTGATGATTTTACCAAGGTTTTACACGAAAGGTCTAAATTTACGAAAAATTAATACTCTGTACTAATTGCTACAATACGTTTTTCACTTAATCCCACCTCAGAGGTGTATAATTGTCTCTGAGGTGATTTTTTTGCTTTACACGTTCTTCAACTACAAAGAAGTGGAGTTATTTGAACGGAAAATAGATTCGGAAGTACCTGACGTGATTAAATATTTCGATATTTCGGTAGTAATTGATGTACTACGTGCAACTTCTACGATAATTACTGCCTTATCGAATGGTGCAACATGTGTTATACCAGTTTCAGATATCGCGCAAGCCTTGAGTCTGAAGTATTATAACCCAGGTTATCTTCTGGGTGGTGAACGAGGAGGACAGAAGATTGAAGGTTTCGATTTGGGGAATTCTCCTTTCGAGTACGATGAAAAAACCGTAAAGGAAAAAACTGTTATTCTGACTACAACAAACGGAACTAGTTCTATACTCAGTGCTTCAAGGATAGCTCAGAAAGTTCTATTAGCTTCTTTCCTCAATTTAAGTTCGGTGGTCAACATGCTCAGCGGTTACGACGCTTATACAAATATTGCGATTATTTGTGCTGGGAACAACGGTGAAGCATCTTACGAAGACATCCAAGTTGCAGGAGCGATTATTTTTGGAATTGTTAGAAAACGTTCTCACCGGTTGTCAGATAGCTCCATTATAGCGTTAAAACTCTGGGAATCACTGAAACGTCCAGATTTTTCAGGAGAGCACGCACACAGGTTGCGGGAACTGGGCTTTGAGAAAGATTTGGAATTCTGTCAGATGATAGATCATTTTCGATTAATAGCCAAGTTCGAAAATGGAAAAATAGTCAAAATAGGATAATAAAATTGTTGGACGAGGTGAAAAGGATGTTAGAGCTGGTTGAGATATCCTACAGAACTAATGAAAAAGAGATACTAAGTGATGTGACTATGAAGTTTTTACCAGGTTATAAATACGCAGTAATTGGAACAAACGGTGCAGGAAAGAGCACGATAGGATACGTTATAATGGGGCTGAGTTCGTACAAACCCTACAAAGGGAAAATCATGCTTGACGGCAAGGACATTACCAGTTTAACAGTAACAGAAAGAGCCAAGCTTGGAATTACCTTAATGTGGCAAGAGCCTGCAAGATTTGAGGGAATGACCATAGAAAGTTACCTGACATTAGGTGGGAAACTCGCACTCCAAAAAAACGAGGTTATCGAGGCAATGGAGTTCGTAGGGCTCAATCCCAATCTTTATCTTAAAAGGTTTGTTGACAAAACGCTGAGTGGTGGAGAAAGAAAGCGCGTAGAGTTGGCATCAATAATATTGCTAAAACCAAGATACGCGATATTAGACGAACCGGATTCCGGGATCGACTTGATGAGCTTGAACATAATCAACGATGTTGTTAATTACATCGCGCAATATGGTGGAACACCAATTATAATAACACACAGAGAAGAGATGGCTTACAACACAGACTACGGTTATCTAATATGCGCTGGCAAGGTTTTAATGCACGGTAAAACAGAAAATGTCTTAAACGCATTCCGAAATACCTGTGAAGCTTGTACACATCCGAATATTCCTCAAAATAACGAACTCGGGAAATAGGGAGATGAAAGTATGGATGTGAAAAAGGAATTTGAGGCAATTGTTAAAACAGCGGAAAAACTTGGAACTGATGCTTCGAACTTTATGGATAAAAGGATAGCTTCAATCATAATAAGCGGTAACCGTGTAATAGGTCTTAACAACGTCCCAGGTTTGAAATTAGTTCCCACAACAATGCAAGATGGTGTCCAGGTCGATATGGAAATAGAGGAGAATGTCCAAATTCCGTTTCCTATTCATGTTTGCACAGGCTATTTAGAAAAGAAGGGCTACCAGCGTGTTGTGTTCAACATAAGAGTGAAGAAAAACGCCAAGGTTAAATTCACCGCTCACTGCGTTTTTCCGCAAGCTGAGGAATTCACACACGAAGCCGTTTCCAACGTAGTTGTCGAAGAAGGAGCCATCATGGAATATAACGATGAACATTACCATAGTGATGCGGGGACAATAACGCTTAAGACAACAACTAATGCTGTAGTTGAAAATGGTGGAGTATACAGGAATACGTTCCACCTTACAAAGACAAGAGTCGGAAGACTGGAAGTGAAAATGAACCTAACCTTAAAAGAAAATGCCGTAGGTGAACTTGTCAGCAAAGTAAAAGCTTCCAAGAATGATGAAGTGGACATAAACGAAGTAGTTTATCTAAATGGAGAAAGAGCGAGGGGCCTTGCCAAGACTGTTGTTGTCGGACTTGATGAATCTAAAGTAAATGTTCTAAACGAAGCTTACGGCAACGCACCTTATTCCAGAGCTCACATCTCTTGTGAGGAAATTACAAAAGGCGAAAAAGTTGTGGTATCAACTACCCCTATTCTAAAAATAACAAATGACCTTGCAGAGTTGACCCATGAAGCTTCGATAGGCCGTGTAAGTGAGAAGCAACTTGAAACACTTATGGCAAAAGGATTGACAGAAGATGAAGCTACTGAGCTGATTATTAAGGGCCTTCTTATGTGATTTTTCTATCTTCATCGTCCGACGGGTGATATGGATGATAGCAACGATAATCACGATTCATCTGTTTTTCGCTACCGTGTATCTTGTTATAAAAGAGCCTGAAGTTGTTTTTAGAAACAAGAGAGTAGTTTTAGACTACGCAAGAGTATCCTTAGGAGTACTTGGATTGTTGATAGCCTCAGGCATTGCGTCGTTAACGACCATAAAGACAGCTATAATGCCGCAGATGAATATAGTTCCCTGGCAGATACTGATAATATTCTTTGGTTCGGCTTACATATGTGGTTCTCTCGATGCTTCCGGAGTCCTTAAGCTCATTGCGTACAGATTTGCAAGCGTTTCCAAGACGGGGAAAAAGCTGTTTGTAAATCTCGTCCTTATTGCTGGTGTACTTACGATCTTTACATCTAACGATATCGTGACTTTGACACTTACGCCTATTATCGTTTACATAAGCCAGTACGCAGGAATTAATCCGATACCGTATTTGATTTCTGTCTTCTTTGCATCAAATACTTGGAGTATGTTCTTTTACATTGGGAATCCAACTAATGTTATAGTAGCTCAAGCTTATTCACTTACCTTTTTTGGATACGCAAAACTGATGTTTTTTCCAACGATTGTAGCTATAATTACATCGTTCATTGCTTTTTATCTCAAATATAGAAATACACTACCCAAAGAAATTACCATTACACTCGAAAGTAGTGAAAATGGAGTAGAACTTCAAAACGCAATCAAAGACAAACGCTATGCTTTTTTATCAAGCGGATTTTTTATGTTGTTCTTTATTACAATAGCGATAGGTGATTTGATTGGTCTACAACTTTGGAAGGCAATTTTGATATTTTCAGGGATATATCTTCTTCTGAATACGGCCTTCTCAGATGTACTTTCTGAAAGAGATGAAGTCGTAGTTGAAGTCGGAAGGTTTGATTACAACCTTACTTTCTTAGTTGATACATTAAGACGAGTCCCTTGGAAGATGCTACCGATGGTGTTAACGTTCTTTGTATTTGTGCATATTTTTACAAGGTTTGGAATAACGAAATACGTAGGCTCGCTTTTTAACTTCAAAAACGAACTAGTTGGCACCGTATTGACGACGTTTATTACAGCTTTCGCTGCGAACGTGATGATAAACCAGCCAATGACTATATTCTTTGCGCAAGCATTACACAAAAAGCCAATAAACTACGCTATGAGCCTTGTTGTTGGTTCAAACATAGGTGGAAACATAACACTCATAGGTGCGTTGGCAGGTATCATGTGGTCAAGGATACTGAAACTATACGGTATAGAAATGAACAACAAAATATTTGTGAAAGAAACTTTCTTTGTTGCTGTGCTCACATTATTCACAACAAGCATAGCGATCTATTTGGTCTATGCTCTTTCGCGTTCTTAATATTATGTAGATTCGGCATAATTGGTGGAAAGAGGTGATACAAACTATGTACACATACACCGAACATGGAAAAGCTGTGGTCATTAAGATTGGTGGATCTATCGATATACAAAATGCGCAAAGTTTTAAGGACTGGGTTATCTCTGAATTCTTAGAGAATGGAAAAAAGTACGTAATACTGGATATGACACACGCCACGAATATTGACAGCTATGGTTTAGGTATTCTTGTCGGTATTTATAAAAGATTGGTTTTACAGGACGGATATCTAAAGATTGTTGCCCCCAACAAGAATATTCGAACATTATTCGAGGTAACTGGTCTAGATAGAATCATAAGAATCTACGAGACAGTCAGTAATGCCATTAAAGATGAATAATCAAAGTTAAAGAAGAAGGGATGCTGTTAACTTGTAGTGATGGAAGACAATAGAACACTCATAACACGCGCAATATCATTCCCGTTCAGTTTCAAGAGATTTCTCACTACACAAAAGCTGTTTACGTACATTGGAAGATTGTCAATATTCTTAAATCCACGCTTGGCTCGTACAAAGTCTTGGAATAACGAAAATTTAGATTCACATTGATTGTTCTGCCCAAGTCTCACAACTATATGGTTGATATTCTTGTATAGTATCTTCACTGCACCATACGCACCAAGTCCATCAGTGATTAGTTCGATTTCTCTTTCGTTGTTACCAAAGAACTTCTCTAACAATATCTTCACCTGACCCATATCACGATACTTAGACACATGCCAAGCAACAATAAGATTCGAATTGTGCTCAACTAAGAACCAAACGTAGTACTTTTTGGATTTAAACACAACGACAGTTTCATCACCATGGACTTTGAAAGCATCTACAGGAACGAGGATGGAAAAGAAACAAGACAACTTAAGGATCCACTTGTAGATAGCGACATGAGAGACTTTGATATTAAGTGAGTCTCTGATGGAACGCAAGGACACAGCTTTGAAATAAAGGACGAAGGCTTTAAGGACAATAAAGATAGGGAAACGGAAGAACTTGAAAGAGTCGAAAGGATCCTGTTAACTTGTAGTGATGGAAGACAATAGAACACAGATAACACGCGCAATATCATTGTTGTTCAGTTTCAAGAGATTTCTCACTACACAAAAGCTGTTCACGTACATTGGAAGATTGTCAATATTCTTAAATCCACGCTTGGCTCGTACAAAGTCTTGGAATAACGAAAACTTCGATTCACATTGATTGTTTTGCCCAAGTCTCACAACAATATGATTGATATTCTTGTATAGTATCTTCACTGCACCATATGCACCAAGTCCATCTGTAATTAGTTCGATTGTTCTTTCGTTGTTACCAAAGAACTTCTCTAACAATATCTTCACTTGACCCATATCGCGATATTTGGATACATGCCAAGCAACAATAAGATTCGAATCGTGCTCAACTAAGAACCAAACGTAGTACTTTTTGGATTTAAACAAAACGACAGTTTCATCACCATGGACTTTGAAAGCATCTACAGGAACGAGGATGGAAAAGAAACAAGACAACTTAAGGATCCACTTGTAGATAGCGACATGAGAGACTTTGATATTAAGTGAGTCTCTGATGGAACGCAAGGACACAGCTTTGAAATAAAGGACGAAGGCTTTAAGGACAATAAAGATAGGGAAACGGAAGAACTTGAAAGAGTCGAAAGGAAGAGGGACAAATTGAGGTAAGTTAGTTGGGATTTCGTCTCTGGTATGGCAAGAACGGCAACGGAACTTAACGAAGGCTTTTTTGACTTTGTGGATTTGCATAGTTTTTCCACAGACAGGGCATTTAGGATAAGGGAAAGAGAAGAGCTTGTGTTTTTTTGAATGAACAAGTCTGAAAGTGCGCTTACAGTCTTTGCAAAAGTATTGTTGGTTACCGTACTTATCATGACCGTTTTTGTAGATGTTGGTAGAGCCGCATTTGGGGCAAGAGACTACAGAATTTTGCATAGTGGAGTACCTCCTTTTTGTGAGAATTGATGGTGGGGGGTGTTCCACTAATAAGAAGATAATACGGTTTTTGGAAATTTTCAATACTTTTAGTTAACAGCATCGAAGAAGGTTAGGGAGGTATTGGTATGTTCAACGTTTTTGTGCTGTTTTTGGAGTACATGCTTTCAACCTTGATTATTCTTTTGGCACTTCGGTTTATGAAAAGAGAAGGAGCTTACGTAGCTCTAGCCACGCTTATCATAGCATCGAACCTTGGTGTTGCGAAGCTATTCAAATTATTCGGTCTTGAAGTAACTGCTGCCAACATGAGCATGGGCATGGCATTCGTTATCTATTCTATTTTGACAGAAGTTTATGGTAAAGAAGAGGGAAGAAAAGCTGTTTGGACTGGATTTTTTGCGCAACTTGCCTTTGTTTTACTTGGCCTCGTCTATACAAGCTATGTTCCATCTAAAAACGACTTTGCACAGAGCTATCTATCACAAGTCTTTGCTTTGACTCCCAGAATAGCATTTGCAAGTTGGACCGCTTTTATACTCTCCGGTTACACGGCAGTCTGGATACATCACGCTCTTAAAGGAAAAACAAAACTCTGGGTGAGAAATAACGCTGCAACAAAGATAGGACAAATTGTCGATAACCTCATATTTGTGACAATTGCATTCCTTGGACTTGTTGATTTTAAGACGTACCTGCAAATTTTTCTAACAACCAGTGTTGTGGAATTCGCACTTGACTATGTCGATACCTGGGTCGTGTACCTTGGAGTTAATTTTTTGAAAGAAGACGATAGAAATTTTGAAGTGGCAAAGCTTTAACAAGATGCAAAATCAAACAAAATTTCGTGGACTTTTTGTTGGTCTGGTCTTGAGATATGATGAAAACGAAATTACTTAAATATTCGAATTAAAACGAGGGCAAAGCCCCTCGTTCTTTTTTTCTAAATGAACGAACGTTATGATAGAATTATCTGTGTAGAACTTAGTGGACTCGGAGTTACTATTTCTTTAATGTATAAGGAGTCAACTATGCAAAATTAAATTTTTGTTTTGAGTGTGAGATAGCATAATCAATATTGAACTTCTCTTTCTTTCTCAACATTGCGTACAACGTTCGCAATAACTTGTGTACTACTGACATTATCGCTTTTTTGTACGGTAAACCTTGCTGCCTTTTTCGTTCATAGTATGTTCGGAAATATTCGTTGTGAATCACTACACTCACTGCCATTAGCCATAGTATTCGTCTTAGGTGGGCATTGCCCCTTTTCGATATGTGTCCTTCTACTTTGCTTTTGCCTGATTGGGCAATGCTTGGATCGAGTCCACAATACGCAATGAGTTTTTTGTATGTACTAAATCTTGAGATATCTCCAACTTCTGCCAAGAAATGCATCGCGCTGTTTTCACCAATACCTGGTATTGACGTGAGTATCTCGATATCAAGGTTTATCGCACTACATTCGCAATATTCTTTCATCATCTTGTCGTATTCTTCAAGCTGTTGCTGTAAAAATTGTAGTTCTTTGATATTTTGCACAAGAATCTTTTCTTTCATCGGCCAATATTGAGCAATCGAGTTATTAGCGAGTTCTTTAAGTTTTTGAGCATTAAGTTTTGTACTTCTGCCACGGTCTTTGGAAAAGAACACATCCAGATTACGAGCCTTTTGAATAGCCTTGGCAGAAGGGAAATGAGAAAGAAGATTGAGGATAGTGTCACTGTAGATATTGGTAACTCTTTCGAGTTCAGGGAAAAGAACGTTGAGCAGTTTTTCGATATTGCCTTTAACTTTTGCGATGCGGTGGATAATGTTTTCGCGTGCTCTGACAATATCACGAAGCTCAGAGTTGACAAAAGCAGAAGAAGGAATTTGATGTTGTAGGTAAAACAAAGCAGTAGCGATAATGCGAGCATCGATTTTGTCGGTTTTGGTCTTTCGAAGAGAAGCAAAGTTTTTAACAGTTAGAGGATTAAAAACAGCGCAAGCAAAGTCGTTGGAAGAAAGGAAAGCCAGAAGGTTGAGATGATAACAGCCAGTAGATTCCATAGCGATGATGATGGATTGTTTTGGGAAGGCAGAGAGTTTGTTTGCGAAGGAGGAAAAGCCTTGCTGGGACATATCGAAAGAAGATTCGAAGATGATGGAACTGGGATTAGAGATAGCGCAGACGTTGAACTTATCCTTGGAAACATCGATGCCGACGAATATGGAGAAGTTATTCATACAAGAACCTCCTTTCGAATGATGAGGGCAGGGAGCCTGCTGAACCAATCCTCCATGCTGACGAGGGCTGAAAGCCCAACCAACTAATCATGGTTAAAGGCAGGCAACAGACTCCTTAAATGGCTTAAAAGCCAAGGTGACATAAGTTGTCCTGCCCTCAATTTTTTTAAGCTAAATTATTTATACCATATTTTTATGTAGGAGGGGGACATGTGGTCTATAAACTGCTGCTTTTTATTTCTACTTCTTTCATATTTTTTGGTCTGGTGGTAGGAAATGTAGACTTATTATCGGAGCTAAGTGCTATCATTCACTCACCTGACTATTTAATTACAGACTACTTGGAAATTGCGGGTGTTGGAGGTGCCTTTCTTAATAGCGGTCTCCTTATGCTTTTATTTATACTGTTACTCAAAACACTAACGATACAGCCTACAGGTGTTTCCATTGCTTCAATAATGACAATCGGTGGATTTGCACTCTTTGGAAAGAACATATTCAACGTCTGGCCACTTGTTGCTGGAGTGTTTCTGTATACGTTGTTAATCGGTGAGAATATTAGAACATATCTCTATGTTGCGTTATTCGGTACGGCACTTGCACCTATCACTACACATCTGGTTTTGAACAAGGGATTTAATTTGACGGGATTAGTCTTGGCATTACTAATTGGTTTCTTCTTACCACCTCTTGCAAGTTTCTCGTTAACTTTGCACCGCGGTTACAACCTTTACAATATAGGATTCACAGCAGGATTGCTTGGAATGTTTATAGGTGCACTTTTGAAAGCGTATAACCTCCATCCGGAGCAACGACTTATCTGGCACAGAGAACATCAGCTATTACTTGCAATATTTATATACGCTCTTTTCTACGCGATTTTATTATACGGATTAAAACTAAACAACTGGTCGTTCAAAGGTTACAAAAACATATTCAATTACTCCGGCAAATTGTTGACAGATTTTATACTTTTGGAAAATGCGGCAGTAACATTTATAAATATTGGAATTCTCGGACTTGCTGGTACAACATTCGTACTTCTCATCGGTTCAGAACTAAATGGGCCAACAATAGGCGGCATAATGACGCTTGCCGGTTTTGGTGCACTCGGAAAACATCCGAAGAACATATTACCAATTGTAATTGGCGTACTTATCGGTGCTTTTACTAACGCCCAGGAATTCAACAGTCCTGCCATGGTTTTAGCGGTACTCTTTGGCACAACACTTGCACCAGTAGCTGGGGAATTTGGATTTATTTGGGGAGTTATCGCTGGATACTTGCACAGTGCTCTTGTGCTGAACATAGGTACTTTACACTTTGGGATGAACTTGTACAATAACGGTTTTTCCGGAGGATTCGTAGCACTCTTTTTGCTACCAATAATCGACGCGTTTAAGAACCTGAAAGATACTATTATTAAGAACTTGCTTGAAAAATGGAATAGTGGAAGGGGGCAAAACTGATGGAACTTGAAAAGCTGCTCGTATCGGTGATAAACGAAATGACTTACTATTTACTGAAGAATGGTGCACACATTATATCCTCTGAGATCGTTGCACTTGAAAAGAATTTCTACATAGTTATCGAAGCACACATGAGTGTAACAGAAGATATGATGATCGAACTAAAAAAACTTTCGAAAATAAAGGATCATTCTGAATTAAAATACTATTCCTCATTAGCAACACACGTAGGGAATCTACAAGATATATACGCTATTGCACCGTATTTGAAAAAACTCGAAGTTTCAAACGATGAAAACGTGATAAAAATAGAAATTTACGTTGACAGGTGAATCCAGAAGCTAACACTTTTAATACAGTGGGAGTGTGATCATTTGTGTTCTACCTTGAGAAAACAAAGCATCCTCTTACCATATCTAGTCCCGCTGTTTTAATCGTTGATGTTCAGAATTACTTTTTTGATAAAAATTCCCCCGCTTACCTTAGAGGCTCTGAAAGTGTACTTGAAAGAATAAAAAACTTCATCGAAAGTATTCGAGCAATAAACAAATCCCTACCTATAATAGCCACTATTCACAAAAACGGGAGCAACAACATGAAAAAATGGTGGGGTAACATCGTCGAAGAGCAGTGGACGAAGTTATGTATTGACGAAAGGCTAATAGACTTTAAGATAGAAAAGGAAACGTACGATGCGTTTTATCAAACAAATCTCGATGAACTTCTAAAAACACATGGTATTAATCAACTCATTATCACTGGTGTTATGACCCACCTTTGCTGCGAAACCACAGCACGTTCTGGTTTTGTGCGAGGATATGAAATTGTCATGGTGGAAGACTGCCTGTGGGATAAAGACGAGTGGTACCATTACGCTTCACTAAAAAATTTGGCCCATGGTTTTTCAACAATTTCCACGAGCCAAGAAGTTGTTGAAAAGCTTAAAGCATTCTAATCGTTCTAAAACTATAAACAATTCATCCATGTCGAACACTGGTAGAACGCTTCCTAAAAGAGAGTAATATACCAAGAAAAACGGACAACAACGCAGCAACCAGAACTCTATAACTAGCAGGCAGCAAAAATGTTATCGTATGAGCAGGAATCCAGAAAAGTGGAATTGTTTTACCGAGTACGAATTTCACGAAAAAATTCCAATCCACTGCTCGTAAGACCTCATCGAAACTTGTTGAAAACATCTTTCTCAATCTCCCACCAGATAAGTCAATATATCCGTCGGTAATTCTGTGAAATGACATGAACGTTGGGGCAAAGATCAAGTTCATAAGAAGGCTTGTATAGAACGCCTGAAAGAATGCTCTTGCGCTCTCTACATAGGGCAGTAAATTCTTATCTAACAAGACTTTTGTTCCCGAAGCGAAGAGCTCAAAAACAGCCACAAATACGATCCCTAAAAATCCCCAGACTAGGAATCTGTAAAGTACTCCAGCTGGAAGAATATATTTCCCCTTAGTTATTCTTAACGACAGAACCTCACCAAATGTGGCCAGAATCCCCACCTTTAGGAAACCCAACAAATATGGATGTGCGGAATTGAGGCTAACGTACGCATTTCTTGTTCTTTCGTTTAACAAAATAACGGCCAGTAGTATGAAGATAAGAATAGACACAACATCTCCCATTTGAAATACCGAAATCCCTTTTGATACTTCCTTACTGTTCTGAACATTTTTCTCCATCTTGTAATCCTCCTTGAAAAATCAGCTATTCAATCCAATTACAACGGCGAACCTTTTCTTTGTCTTTTCTTTGCGGTAAGAATAGAAAAATTCGGTGTGAATATATGTGTCTATGTTTGAGAACTCTATTCTAAATACCCCAACCGAGTTCAGCGTAAGCTGGACAGCTCTCCATAAGTTTACGTATATCTTTCCTTCTACTTCCTTGACAACTTCCTTACCAAACTTCATCAAGAACTCCGCTGCAACCTCTGGACCAACTTCGAAGCTATCAGGTCCAATCGACGGACCGACGGAAACAAATATCTCAGCCGGTTCACTTCCAAATTCTTCGTTCATTTTCAAAATGAGCTCTTTTGCAATTTCCAAAAGTGTTCCCCTCCAACCTGAGTGGGCAACACCTACGACTTTCCTTGTTGGGTCGTACGCAATTATAGGCATGCAATCAGCGTAGGTAGTAACAAGGTAAAGTCCCTTTTCGCTTGTTATAAGTCCATCTACTTCCCGAAGCTTTCTGTTCCAGTAAGGTTCTCCGATATCCTCACTTGTAACCACCTTGACATTCCTGCTGTGAACCTGGTGTGAAAAAACGGACCTTTCTGGAGTGATCCTTACCTTATTTGCAAAGAATTCAAAATATTTCGGAAAATCTTCACAACTGAGAGCCAAATTAAGCTCAGTGAGGTCGGTAGGTTCAGCTTCTGGTGAAATTTTACGTGTGGTTACATAATGTGTAATTTCCGGAAACTGCTCGAGCAATGGTGATTTTGCAACCCAAACGCCGTTGATTTCTTTAAGGATGTAATTTCCTATGTGTTTTGTATTGTTCATGTATTCCACCCTTTCCAATTTCACAGATTCTAAATACCAGCGAAATCGATCCACATCGTCGAGGCCAACTTATTATTAATTATAGCATGTTTTCAAATACTATCTAACCATACTTTACGTATTGTTACAAACAGAATAGGCTACCTAGTTCAAAACAAAACCGCTTCTTTCTAACAGCATTAAGATTTCTCCTTTCTAACTTTTCCTTCAGAAATCTCTTTTTTGCTTAAGTATGCACTGAAAATTGTGAGTTCTCGATGTTAGAAAGCGCATGTTAACAATGATATACTGAATATTGGAAGAACGTGAATAATTTGAATTCTTCAATCTTACATTACTGTAAAGGGGGGAACGGACTTGAAAGTAATATCCTTTGACGATGCTGTTGAATTTATCAAGCCAGGAAGCACCATAATGGTTGGTGGTTTCCTCGGTGTAGGTACGCCAGAAGGAATAGTTGACAAAATTGTTGAAAGAGGCATCGGAAATCTGACCATTATTGCAAACGACACTGCATTCGAGGATCGCGGTGTTGGTAAGCTTGTTAAAAACAAGCTCTGCAGAAAAGTCATAGTTTCCCACATAGGTACAAACCCAGAAACGCAAAGACAGATGATTGCTGGTGAATTAGAAGTTGAGCTCGTTCCACAAGGCACTCTTGCTGAACGCATTAGAGCGGGTGGTGCTGGCCTTGGCGGAATTCTTACTCCCACTGGTGTTGGTACTATCGTTGAGAATGGGAAGCAAATTATTGAAATCGATGGAAAGAAATACTTGCTCGAGTTACCTTTGAAAGCAGATATTGCACTGATAAAGGCGAAAAGATGTGACTATTATGGAAACCTTGTTTACAACTTCACGGCAGAAAACTTCAATCCTTTAATGGCAATGGCAGCTGAACTTGTTATTGTTGAGGTTGAAGAGATTGTTCCGGTTGGTACGTTGGCACCAAATGAAATACGAACACCCGGAGTACTTGTAGATTATGTCGTGGTCTCTCAGGGGGTGAAGTGATATGCCAATTGACCCAAAAGAAAAGATAGCAAAAAGAGTTGCTCAAGAATTAAAAGAAGGAGATTTGGTCAACCTTGGGATTGGACTTCCTACACTTGTAGCTAACTACATTCCCAAGGGCGTTCACGTCTTTTTCCAAAGCGAGAACGGAATAATCGGAATGGGACCAGAACCGGAAAAAGGTTTTGAAAACAAAGATTTGACGAACGCAGGTGCAGGGTTTGTCACCGCTCTACCCGGCGCAATGACGTTTGATAGTGCTTTTTCTTTTGCGATGATTCGTGGAGGGCATTTGGATGTAACTGTTCTTGGCGGGCTCCAGGTCGATGAAAAAGGGCACCTTGCGAACTGGATGATACCCGGAAAGATGATACCAGGCATGGGAGGAGCTATGGATCTTGTTACCGGTGCCAAGCGAGTTATTGTTGCAATGACCCACACAGCAAAAGGTGAGCCAAAGATACTTAAGGAATGCACACTACCTCTGACATCCATTAGGCGTGTGGATCTTATCGTAACCGAACTGGCTGTAATCAGACCAACTGATGAAGGACTTGTACTTGAAGAAATCGCCGAAGAAACAACTGTTGAAGAAGTTTTCAAATTAACCGAGGCAAGGTTGATAGTTTCAGAGAATCTTAAAAAGTTTTAGTCTCGAGGTTTTTGCTAACTGATGCTTGGAGGATGAGAACATGGAAAATGCAAAAAACATGCAGTTACCAAAAGCAATGATTAGGATACGCATGAGCCAAGGTGACGCACATTACGGAGGTAATTTAGTTGATGGCGCCAGGATATTGCAACTTTTCGGAGATGTTGCCACCGAACTTTTAATTAGATACGATGGCGATGAAGGACTTTTCAGAGCATATGACAGTATAGAATTCCTCGCCCCAGTTTTTGCAGGTGATTATATCGAAGCACATGGGGAAATAGTTGAAGTTGGACGCACTTCAAGGAAAATGAAATTCGAAGCTTACAAGGTTATTCGCTCAAGACCGGATATAAACGACAGTGCAGCTGAGGTCTTAGAAGAGCCAATCCTTGTTTGTAAAGCAAGCGGTACATGTGTTGTTCCAAAAGACAAACAAAGGTACAAACACGAGGAATGATATTACGTAAATACACGCAACATGTGAGGTGAACACCTATGGAAAAGCTAATTATCACTGTTGCAGTTACAGGTGCAGAAGTTACAAAAGAACAACAGCCTAATCTTCCAGTAACTCCTGACGAAATCGCTGAGGAGGTCTACAGGTGTTGGCAGGCGGGTGCTTCTATTGCACACATCCATGCGAGATTGCCGGATGGAACTCCTACTCAATCAAAAGAAGTGTACGCCGAGATCAAACGTAAAATTCAAGAAAAGTGCGACATAATAATACAGTTCTCAACAGGTGGGGCTGTATGGCATACACCAGAAGAAAGAATTCAGTGCTTGGATGCCATGCCGGAAATGGCGACGCTTTCTGCCGGTTCATGTAATTTCGGCAACGACGTCTTCATGAACTCCCCGTCGTTTATGGAACTGCTTGCCAGAACCATGAAAGAAAAGGGTATCAAACCGGAAATAGAAATATTCGAGCCGGGAATGATTGAAAATGCTCTGAGACTTGTTAAGAAAGGATTATTAGACTTACCACTTCACTTCGATTTTGTTTTGGGTGTTCCCGGTGCGATGACTGGAACTATAGAAGATTTGGTCTTTCTTGTCAACAAGCTGCCCGAAGGCTGTACATGGTCAGTTGCAGGAGTTGGTAGATACGAACTACCGCTGGCTGTGCACGCGATAGTTATGGGCGGACACGTAAGGGTAGGATTCGAGGACAACATCTACTACCGAAAGGGTGAGCTTGCAAAGAGTAATGCGCAGCTTGTTGAACGAATCGTACGCATTGCAAAAGAAGTGGGCAGAGAGATTGCAACACCTGATGAAGCAAGAAGAATATTGGGGATTAAGAAATAAAACGTTGAATTAGTGGAGGTATAGGTATGAAAAACGTTAAAGGGTGTCCATTTGGAACGCACAGGGTTATTGAACCCAAAGGAACACTACCACAAGCTGCAACGAAAATTGACAATACAATGGAGATTTATACCAACGAGATGCTGATTGATGTTAAAACGCTTAATGTAGACTCCGCAAGTTTCACGCAAATTAAAGAGTCTTGTCACGGGAATGTTGAGTGTATAAAAGACACAATATTGAAAATCGTTGCTGAACGTGGAAAGTTGCAAAATCCTGTCACAGGTTCTGGCGGCATGTTGATAGGCATAGTCGAAGAGATCGGTCCAGATTTTCCAACAGACTTAAAAGTGGGCGACAAGATAGCAACGCTTGTTTCTTTATCGCTTACGCCTTTGAGAATAGACAAGATTCTCAATGTGAACATCGACACAGACCAAGTAGATATAGAGGGTAAAGCTATCTTGTTTGAAAGTGGTATTTATGCTAAGCTACCCGACGATATACCTGAAAAGCTTGCTTTGGCTGTACTTGATGTAGCTGGAGCACCCGCACAAACACGCAAACTCGTCAAACCAGGTATGACTGTTTGTATTATTGGCGGCGGTGGAAAATCAGGAATACTGTGTGCATACGAAGCGATGAAAGCGGTCGGAAAAGATGGAAAAGTAATCGTTGTAGAATATTCCCCAGAAAATGCAAAAAGAATAGAACAGTTGGGACTTGCCCACCACGTTATTATCGCAGATGCTACAAAGCCTGTTGAAGTATACCAGAAAGTTATGGAAATCACCGGTGGTCAGTACTGCGATGTGGTCATCAACAACGTTAACGTACCCGCTACGGAAATGTCTTCGATACTTATCACAAAAGATGAGGGAATCGTCTATTTCTTCAGCATGGCAACATCATTTACAAGAGCGGCTCTTGGCGCTGAAGGTGTGGGAAAAGATGTCACGATGATAATTGGCAACGGCTACACAAAAGGTCATGCGGAAGTCGCACTCAACATTCTCCGAGAGTCAAAAGAAATAAGGGAACTATTTGAAAAGTTGTACTGCTAAACTAAAGGAGGTATTTCGAGAATGGCGAGACACTTTAAGGAAATTCCACTTTGGAAAAACGTTACAGAAGAAGAATGGAACGACTGGAAATGGCAATTGAGAAACAGAATTATGGATGTTGATACGCTAAAGCAGGTTATAAATCTTACACCTGAGGAAGAAGAAGGCGTAAGGAATGCTCTTAAAACACTTAGAATGGCGATTACTCCTTACTATGCCAGCCTCATGGATCCTGATAATCCAAAATGCCCCATCAGACGTCAGGCGGTTCCAACTGCTAAAGAACTTTTCGTATCTCCATGGGATATGACAGACCCACTCCATGAGGATGAAGATTCACCTGTACCAGGTCTTACACACAGATATCCTGATAGAGTCTTAATGTTGATCACAGATATGTGTTCAATGTACTGCCGACACTGTACGCGCAGAAGATTTGCAGGCCAACATGACAGAGCAAGGACAAAACAAGAGATTGATGCGATGATTGAGTACATAAGGGAAACACCTCAGGTAAGGGATGTTCTGCTATCTGGTGGAGATGCCCTACTTGTTGGTGTTGACATGCTCGAGTATATTCTAAAAGAACTTAGAAAAATCAAGCATGTAGAAGTTATAAGAATAGGAACAAGAGCACCTGTTGTCTTGCCACAAATTGTTACACCAGAACTTACAAACATGCTTAAGAAATACCATCCAATATGGTTGAACACCCACTTCAATCATCCAAAAGAAGTAACACCAGAATCCTCAAGAGCATGTGAAATGCTTGCAGATGCAGGTATACCATTGGGTAATCAAACGGTGTTGCTTAGGGGCATTAATGATAGTCCTTACATAATGATGGAACTTGTACATCAACTTGTGAAGATCAGGGTAAGACCATACTATATCTACCAATGTGATCTTTCTATGGGATTAACTCATTTCAGAACTTCAATTAAGAAAGGTCTCGAGATAATGGAAGCCCTTATTGGGCACACATCTGGTTTCTGCGTACCATCGTTTGTTGTTGACGCACCAGCAGGTGGCGGAAAGATAAGGGTTATGCCCAATTATGTGATATCAATGTCAGACCACACTGTAATACTCAGAAACTACGAAGGTGTTATTGTTGCTTACCACGAACCAGAAGATACCACATCTGATGTTGACGATTCCGAATACAGAGCAAAATACAAATTCTCAGGTGTTGCAAGCTTGTTCACTGACAAGAAGATAAGCATTGAACCCGCACACCTTGAAAGACATGAGAGGATTATGGAATGGAAGGAGAAAAAAGGAGGAAAAGGTGATGAACATTGATGACATTTACGTTGGTCAAGTTTACGAGGTAAAGAGGATTGTGACGGACGAAATGGTCAAGCTCTTTGCAGAAGCCACTGGGGATAAGAACCCTGTTCATCTCGATGAAGAATACGCAAAGAATACTATATTTGGTGGAAGAATAGCACACGGGATCTTATCGCTTGGTATTGTTTCCTCGGTTCTTGGCATGGAATTCCCAGGCTCAGGGACAATTTATCTGATGCAAAATGCAAAATTCAAAAGACCTGTGTATATAGGCGAGGAAGTTACCGTAAGGTTAGTGGTAAAGGAGATAGATAAGGAAAAACGAAGAGTGCTCTTGGAAACATATGTTGTAAAGCAAAACGGGGAGAACGCCATAGAAGGTGAGGCACTGGTAAAGATTTGAGAGCAGTATGGAAAAGACATCGGGAGAATTGAGAAGTTTGGAAAAAGACTTCGATAGGCTTGTTTCTGAAATTCTCGAGAAAAATGTTATTGCAATCATTGGACTTGAGAAAAACACTGGTAAAACAGAGACCTTGAACTTTATCGTGAAAAACGTAAAATCTCAAAAAACGCTCGCACTTACATCAATCGGTACGGATGGCGAGGAGAAAGATCTGGTCTTTGGTACATTTAAGCCATCCGTACATGTTGATTATAGTTTCATATACACAACAACTGAACTGTTTTTCAAGAAGAAAACGGTGCTTTCGGAAATCCTTCACGTTTCTCAGCAGCAAACACCAACTGGCAGGATTGTCATTGCAAGGGCACTTGAACCTGGAAAAGTTGTACTTTCTGGTCCTCCTACGGCTGCTTGGATGGAAGAAACCGTAGGAATGCTAAAGAAATTGTCAGAACTGGTCATCATCGACGGAGCACTGTCTCGCTTCAGTCAGGCAACACCGTTTATCGCGGATGGAATAGTACTTGCAACAGGTGCAGCTTATTCACTTGATAAGAGGGAGATAATAAAGCATACGAGGTACATCTATTCACTCTGCCAGCTGAGTGAAGCAAATGAGAATGATAAAGATGCTTTAAGCAAAGCATCTACTGTCCACGTTTTTCAAAATGGAAGCTGGAAAGATTTGGGTGTTGAATCGGCACTTCACTTGAGTAAACAGTACGATACGACACAAATAGAGGGCCTGCGCGAAGGAAATGCTATAAACGAAAAGATACAAAAGATATACATTCCAGGTGCACTGACTGACAGTATTTTGAGATTTATAAACAGCAAGGGCATCGAAGAAATAATAGTTAGGGACTTCACCAAGGTCTTTGTCTCGTACGAAAACTACGTAAAGTACAAACCAAAAATAAGTGTACTGAAGAGCGCAACGATAATAGGAATAACGGTCAACCCGTTCTCACCGACCGGTTATGTACTGAACTCACTTGAAATCATCCAAGAGCTAAAGAAACACGTTGACGTTCCCGTGATTGATGTTAGGCTTGAAACAGAATCGATTAACTAAAGTGGGTGGACAATCCAATGACACTAACAACAACTCTTCCAAAGAGGGAAGAATTTGAAAGGCTGACGGGATTTGAATACATCAAAAACAAAATCGAGCCCAAAACTCCTATGGGGAAAAGATATTTTAAATACCTTCAACCTTTAAATTATGAACATATATTAGAACATCTTAACGATACTGAGTTTTTCCTCCATCTCTTGACCAACTATCCTAAAGTTGTAGAAGAGCTTGAACACGATTTAGAATGCATTGTCGATGTTTCGAAAACGATTGAAAGAATATCAAATGGTGAAACTCTCGATGAGATAGAGCTCTTTGAATTGAAAAATTTCGTCCTTGTTGCGCAAGAAATCAAAAACAAGAACGAGAATTTAATCTCTGGTCATGAACGTTTTACACTCCCAGATTTAACAGAAATAATAGACCTCCTTGACCCCGAAAAGCTAAGATTACCAACATTCTACATTTACGATGCTTACGATGATAGGCTTCGCGACATCAGAAAAAAGAAGCGAGAATTACTCCAAAATGTAGACGCAGAGAATACCGAAAGCTACATAATCGAGCTTACTCAGCAAGAAAAGGCCATAGAAGACGAAGTGCTCGAGAAAATATCGGAAAAGCTCCATGATCGTGCTCAAATTTTGCATGAGTCAATCACCAGAATTAAATACATTGATATCATATTAGCAAAAGCTAAATTGTCAAAGGAAATTGGTCTGACAAAGCCCAATTTGCATCCCAAAGAATATCCAGTAGACGAGATACGCATAATGGGAATGTTCAATCCCCAGCTTAAAGATGAGCTTGAAAGGCGTGGCAAAAAATATCAGCCTGTGGATATAACAATCAAACGTGGCGTAACTGTAATTGTCGGTGCCAACATGTCAGGTAAGAGTGTTATTTTAAGAACTGTTGCACTTATTCAGTACATGGCCTCGCTTGGCTTCTTCGTACCATCACAGCATGCTGAACTCCCATTCGTAGAAGTTATAGCACTGATAACTGAAGATTTTCAGCGACCGTTGAGTGGTCTTTCTTCATTTGCATCGGAGATAACGCTGATAAACGAAGCTTACAAACACGCTTTAAATAACAACGCACTCGTGTTAATAGACGAACCTGCAAGAACCACAAACCCGTACGAAGGAACAGCCATCGTCAATGCGCTTGTCAAATGCTTTGAAAAAACAGAAAAGTTCGTGCTAATCGTTACGCACTTCGACGACGTAGAATGTCCGATGCGTTTCAGAGTTAAAGGATTGAGGGAGAATGCTCTAAAAAGTGTTCAGTCTTTCAACGATATTCAGGACCTGATGGATTACGAACTTGTCCCCGATGACGGTAGTTCTGTTCCGAAAGAAGCGATAAAGGTTATGGAATTACTTGGCGTGAATGAAGAAATAATCTTGCAAGCTAAGAAGATTTTGGAAAGTAGGAAATAATTAATGATGCCAACAAAATGAAAAGACAGCGAGGAGGGAAGAATAGATGGAGCATTTCGAAAGTAAACTCGGAATAGACCCAAAAAAGGTTGAGAAGGCTCGACAATTGGCAAGAGACATAGCACTCGATGTTACAAATTTCGTTCAAAAGTACTCAACTGTGAGTGTTGAAAGAACGATTTGCAGGTTCTTTGGTATAGACGGAATCAACGATGAAGGTGTGCCTTTACCAAATGTTGTTGTTGATCATTTGAAAGAAAAAGGTGCTCTTGAAAATGGTGCCGCACTGTACATCGGCAATGCTGTACTCGAAACAGGTATGACTCCTCAGGAAATTGCAGAAGCCGTTGCAAGTGATAAACTTGATCTTACCAAATTGCCAATGCACAGTGTGGATGACATTAAGGGTGTTGTTGATGAATTAGCTGACAAAGCTATTGGAATAATAGATGAAAAAAAGGCGGAAAGACAAAGAATGCTTGAGGAACTTGGCGATCCACCACAACCGTACATATACGTCATAGTTGCAACTGGAAACATATATGAAGACGTTGTGCAAGCGCAAGCTGCGGTAAGGCAAGGAGCAGACATTATTGCAGTTATAAGGTCAACTGCCCAGAGTCTGCTCGACTACGTTCCTTACGGAGCAACTACCGAAGGTTTTGGAGGAACGTATGCAACACAAGAAAACTTCAGAATCATGAGAAAAGCCTTAGATGAAGTTGCTAAGGAAGTGAGAAGGTACGTAAGACAAACGAACTACAGTTCTGGCTTGTGCATGCCAGAAATTGCGGCCTTGGGTGCACTTGAAAGACTGGATGTCATGTTAAACGATGCACTGTACGGAATTTTGTTTAGAGATATAAACATGATAAGAACTATGGTGGACCAGTACTTCTCAAGGATCATCTTAGGTTACGCAGGAATTATCATTAACACGGGTGAAGACAACTATTTGACAACAGCCGACGCTTACGAGCAAGGCTATACCGTTATATCTTCGCAACTAATAAACGAACAACTCGCACTTTTAGCAGGCATACCGGAAGAACAGATGGGGCTCGGTCACGCATTTGAAATGGATCCTTCATTGGAAAATGGATTTTTGTACGAATTAGCTCAGGCACAATTGTCAAGAGAGCTCTTCCCGAAAGCACCTCTCAAATACATGCCACCAACAAGATTCATGACGGGCAACATATTCCGTGGTCTTGTTCAGGATGCTATGTTCAATGTTGTCGGTATATGGACAAAACAAGGTATCCAGCTACTTGGTATGATGACCGAGGCGATACACACTCCGTTCCTCTCTGACAGGTACGTAGCTATTGACACGGCAAAGTATATATTCAATAATATGAGAAACATCGGTGACGAAGTCATTTTCAAACCTGGTGGTATAATCCAAAGAAGAGCTCAGCAGGTGCTCGATCAAGCAATTGAACTGCTTGAAAAGATGAGGGAAGATGGCTTGTTTAAATCTCTCGAAAAGGGAGTTTTCGCAAACACAAAACGTCCAATAAACGGAGGAAAAGGACTTGACGGTGTTTTCGAAAAGGGCAAATACTACTACAACCCGTTCATAGAAAAGATGCTCAAAGCCAAGAAAGATTAAAAACAGTTTTGTGAGGTGAAAATGCATGGGTGGAGGTCTCTATTCACTTGAAAAGAAGGACTTTGATAAAACACTGAATTTAAAGGCCATAAAACCTTACGGAGATACGATGAACGACGGCAAAGTGCAGGTAAGTTTCACACTCCCGGTTCCTGATGGAGACGAAGCTGTGGAAGCAGCGAAGCAACTCATGAAAAAAATGGGATTGGATAACCCCATGGTGGTCTACCACCACGAACTCACACCCGGTTTCACGTTCTTCATAGGTTACGGTGATTGTGTACACACTGTAGATTACACAGCCATCAAAGTTCCCAAAGTCCAAGTGCACAAGATGAGTATGGAAGAGATAGATGATTTCATAGAAAAAAACATTGGCAGAAAACTTGTCGTTGTTGGTGCAACAACGGGTACAGATGCGCACACGGTTGGACTTGATGCAATATTGAACATGAAAGGATTCGCAGGTCACTACGGTCTTGAAAGGTACAGAATGTTTGAGGTATACAACATGGGCAGCCAAGTCCCAAATGAAGAATTCGTAGCCAAAGCTATTGAAGTAAAAGCTGATGCTTTGCTTGTTTCACAAACAGTAACACAAAAAAATGTACACATAAAAAATTTAACACATCTGATAGAACTACTTGAAGCAGAAGGAATTAGAGACAAAGTCATAGCCATAGTAGGTGGTCCGAGGATTACCCACGAGCTTGCAAAAGAGCTTGGATTCGATGCTGGGTTTGGTCCTGGTACATTTGCAGAAGACGTCGCGGCATTCATTGCTCAAGAATGGGTCAGAAGATTCGGTAGTAAAAAATAAAAATATGCAAAAGAAAAAGGAAAAAGCCCTGGGTTAACCAGGGCTTTTGATCTAATTGGTGGAGCCGATGGGATTTGAACCCACGGCCTCTACCGTGCGAAGGTAGCGCTCTCCCAGCTGAGCTACGGCCCCACATATTACCGTTTGTTCACAACAGCACACGTTTTTGATACCTTCGAAATTTTAACATATAACTTCCGTTTTTTCAAGAGGGTGTCGAACACAAAACCAAAGAAATATTCAGAAAGCGTTAGTTAAAGATTTTTGAAAACGGTGTATAATTATATCAGAGTCAATGATTGATATACGCTCAAGGAGGTATGGTACATGAAAAGGTACAATCTGAAGAAAGGCAAGCGATACACTTTCTTCTCAGTAATTGTAATCGGTATAGTTACTGTTATGTTGCTCTCAGTGGTTTACTACGATTCACTGAAACAGATTGTAGACAAGCCGTTCAATGATTTCAAGGTGCTAACAATCAAAGAAGCCTTTGAAAATGCATTTAAAAATGTGTCTATTCAGCCGTCAGGCTTTGGGATAGTAAATATAACGGGTATGGATGAGATGAACAATGTTTATACAGCGAAAGTGACAAAAGAAGGGTTATTGAGTATCAGTATTAATAACGAAAACGTTCCTAATCCAGAAGAATTGTATAGAGAAATATACGCAAAGGCGTTTTACAACCTAATTCTTACCAAACCCATAGCCGATTACGAATCATCAGATCCGAAGAACGTGTTGAACTATATACGCAATGTTAGTTACGACTATTTCCAAGAAAACGATCGAGAATACATTAGTTTGATAGGAAAGGACGAAAATGGAAATACCGTACAGATTATTTATAACATCGCTAAGGTTGATGGTAAGCTTCGAATAGTCCCTGACAAGGTATTTGTAAATAATAAGCTATTGAACAGTACTGAAAAAAGGATTTTTCTTGCAAAGGTTTATAAAAAGTCTGTTGACAGAGATCTTATCGAAGTTGTAAAAAACAGCTTCCTAAAAGAGTATCCATACGAATCGATCGAGCAAGTTCTTTCCAAAGTAAACAATGCAAGATGGACGATAAAAGATGAGAACAGAAAAATGGTTGAATTCAACGGAATGGACAACATAGACAACAAGGAAGTAGTCATAACGATTGGGTTTAGGATAAATGAAGACGGAGAAACCGTTGTGGAATATGCTCAGCTAAATGGACAGGATGTGGAAGCTGGTGATATACCATATTTAATATCATACCTGTACAGTCGGTACTCATCTATTGACAAGAATAGGGATATTGAAAGATATAAGCAGATCATCTTTTCTACCAAAGTTCCAAATTCAACAAAGACTTTTGGAGAGTTCTTCACACAGTATGTTAAGAACGACAAATGGGATATTCAATATGCAACCAACAATGTTAAACTTTTGGTTACTGCGGAAACAGCTTCAAATGATAAAGTTTACATGGAATTCCTTTTCACAAAAGGTGGGATTTACCTCTCAAAAGCTATGCTCAACAACGTAGAGCAAAAGTTTGACGAGCTAACCAGCAAGATATTCACTGCTGGAACAATTCAGCAGACAGGTCCCGTAGCTCAGACAACAAGCCCCGAAGGGGTTGAGAAAATAGAAAAGATTAAATCAGGAAAGATAGTTAAATACTCGAGTTTTGCAAACAACGAGGAGGCATTTAAGAGCTATCTTAGGAATTTGTCTTGGTCATACGATGCACAAAAAGACAGGGTTGTATTGACAGGTGTTGGAAAATATGGAACAAAAAACTGGAATTTCAAATTTGTTTTCGACCTTTACTTTGGTAGGGAACCCGTTCTTGAAGATATGTTTATGGACGGTATTAACGTAATTGACGAAGTCTCAGATTACATAATCTCAAAAATCTTCAAAGTTGATACTTTAGGCAGCAACGTTGTAGAACTTGTCAAAAACACTGTATTCACTTTCAGAACGTACGAGGAAATACTCGGACCTATTGGTTGGGAAATTGATAGAGCTAACGATAGGGTTGTCTATACAAGCGATAACCTGAAAATGAATTTTGCAGTTGAACCAGCCGGACAAGTCAAAGTTGTTCAGGTTCTCTACAAGGGCCAGGACTGGACAACAAGATCTTATGAGATCTTAAAAACACTTGAAAACGGTGGTAACCTTGCTTCTTTAGAGCAATCACCGCAAAAAACACAAGAAGCAAAAAAGGAACCTGTGAAACCGGCAACTGAACAGCCAGTAGAACAGCCTTCAAAACCTCAGCTTGAACAAAATCAAGAAGAAATCCCAGAGACACAACAGTATGGCCAGTTTTAACGCACGCAATCTTTATATCTTTGAAACGAATGACGGCAGGTGTACCTGCCGTCACTTTTTTTCATTACTCGTTTCTTATTGGCATTGAGCAGAATTTATTCCTGTAGAGTTGGAATACAGCAATTGCGATCAGTAAAATTCCACCAATTATTGCTATCTTAGGCAGTAGTGTGTATTGATTGTTGAATCCCTCCGGTGAAGTGAGATTTTTGTAAATTCCAAAATACGCCCATGCAATGGGTAGAGGGAAGATTGCGTTCTTTATCCTTGTCAAAACCAGCCATGTGAGTACAACGGCAACAAGAAGTATCACAACACCCCATATTTCTGGATTGATTCCAAAGCCGTTCCAATTAATACTTACGAGCCAAAGTGTGATATTTGCAACCGTTGCTATAAACAACCAGCCAGAATACAAACCAAAGGTCACTGGAAACAGAAATCTTCTTTGAGTTTGAAGTTTCCCAATTCTTTGAACTATCAAGATATCTACTATGAGCAATCCAAAGATAGCTAAAGTTGAAAGCCCAATTAAATCAAAAGAGAATAGTACTATCCAAATAATATTGAAAATACACGACAACCAGAAGAGTGGAGCTATTTCGTCGATAATATTTCCGTAATACTCATCATTTGCTCGGACTATCATAACAATAACTGAAGAAATCAGCAGAATATAAATCAAGCTCCATATACTGAACGTAGAAGGTGCAGGTGTTATCAACGTGGGATATGAATCGGAAATATCCTTTTGAGAACGACCGTTAATAAAACCAAAAGCACCCAAGGCGTTAACAACAAGTGTTAAAACAAGAAGAAGACCGCTGATCAAAGCTTTTGTTCTTCTACTCATACTCCCTACCTCCTCTTGAAATCTTGATGATGTAGATGGGGCATAAATAGAGTACCTTGCCCTCACAAAATTTGATTTTACTTGTTAATACTCGTATCCTCATGAGTGTTTGATGTAAGCTTTCTGAGGAGATAGAAACCTGATAGGCCAACCTCAACAATTGCAAAGCTGTAGAGAATTATCATCGCCGTCACCAACACAGCAACCCACCCACCAAATTCTCTTTCACCTGAGGCAAGGCCTGTTATCTCAGCTATTGCCTGACCTCCAAATAAAAGTGCAATTGCTGAAAACAAACCAAAGCCGATTTGTTTGACGTAGTTTTTCGTTCTTATCGCAACCAAGAGAAGAAGTATAGCACCTGGTAGAAAGACCAAAAACAATTCAGCAGGCATTAAAAAGTCAAACAGGAATCTGCCTCTTTCTATAAGGGCTATTATAGAAAAGAAAACAGGAGATATCACTGGAATCCACACAAGAAACAAACCTATTACTACAAGAACCTTATTCGATCGACCAGTCATGCAATTCACCAACTTTTTTGAATGTGTTCGAAACCTTTCTTTCTGGACATCGTCAATAGAGGTTCTTTCTGCCATCTTGCTCACACACTGCTCCGAGAGCATTTCTTTATCCATGTTCTATATGAACCCAGTCCATTTCATATTTACGTAAATACAAGACATGCAATCAAACACAATATCAAATTCTATGTTCAGTGTTTTTTGGATTTGTTCATACACTCGATGAACACTTCAACTATAGTAGGGTCAAACTGAGTTCCTGCATTCCTTTTTAGCTCCTCTATTGCTTCTTCGTGTGTCTTAGGAGTGTTGTATGGTCTTTGACTTGTCATAGCATCATAAGCATCTACAATGGCTAATATTCTGCATTCTATAGGTATTTCGGTACCTTTCAACCCCATTGGATAACCATTTCCATCCCATCTTTCGTGATGATGCAAGATTAGATCGGCAATTTTTGATAGCTCCGGTGAGTTAATTGCTATCTTGTATCCTTTTTCAGAATGGCTCTTCATGATTTCCCATTCCTCCTTTGTTAACTTTCCCTTCTTGTTTAAGATATCATCAGGTATGCCAATTTTTCCTATATCATGTACCTGTGCTAAGAGAATCAACTTTTCTCTTTCATCTTCACTTAGATTCATTTTTGCAGCTATCATTTTACACATGGACATAACTCTTTCGGTGTGACCTGACGTTACGTAATCTCTTTCTGACAGCGCAGACATTAGTATGTTTATAACCTGATTCTTATTGCTCATTTCTTCCAACAGTTTATTTCTGTTCATCATGTCATCTGCTTCCTTTAATTTCAATCTATAGTCGTCATTCTCAGTTTCCAAAAGACTATATCCGTAAGAAACGCTTAACGTTAAAATCTTATCCTCATCTTTTAAACTCTCATTATAAACCTCAAATGCACTTTGAATATTCCTTATGACATTCTCAACAGTCGGCTTGTCAGCGTTTTTCAGTAAGATCAGAAATTCATCACCACCAATTCTGAACAACAGATTTTCCTTTCCAACAGAGGTTTTCAAGATCTCGGCGAAAGTTTTAAGCAGTCTGTCGCCACCATCCCTTCCGAGAGAGTCATTTACAAGTTTCAAACCATTAATATCAAAAATCAGCATTGCCATTGGCAACATTTTGTTATCGATATTTTTGCTTGTATAATCAACAAAGTAATTCAGATTATAAAATCCAGTCAGAGAGTCTTTGATTGCAATTTCTGAAAGCTTTTGCTCATATTGTTTGTTTTCTGTTATATCAGTGCATATAATAAATCCACCTATAATAGTTCCACCTATATAAATTGGAGTGCTTTTAACAATGACACTGATTGGATTTCCATCCTTTGTATGCCGAATTGACTCTTTATTAATAACTACCCCCATTAACGTTTCACCAATTTCCTTTGCAAAATCGTATCTGTCCTTTTCAAAAACAACCTCATCGAGTGGCTTATTTTTCACATTCATTTTCGTATATCCAAACAATTCTTCAAACTTCTTATTTATGTTGACTATGTTTCCCTCAAGATCAAACTCAACAATTGCGTCTTGCGAATTATCAAACAGAGTCTGATATTTTTCTCTCTGCTTTTGTTCATTAATCTTTTCACGTTTCAGCTCGTCTGTTCGCTCTTCAACCTTCTTTTCAAGTTCTTTATTGTATCTAATAATCGCTGATTGCAGTTCCTTTAATTGACTTATTTCCCTTAACAAAAGCAAATATCCGTAGCTATCTCCAAACTTATCCTTGGTCTCTTCAACATTTAAAAGGATAGGTACCCTTCTACCAGTTTTGGTTATAATGTTCATTTCGCTGCTCTCTCGACAGGAAAGATCTATTTCTGTGTCAAAGATACTATCTAAAGTCAAGGTACAAATCTCATCTTTTTCGTATCCTGTTAACTCTAACATACCTTTATTCACGTCTCTGATCCTTAGATATGGATCTAGTATTATCATCCCTTCCTTCATCATCTCAAGCACTTCAGTAATAAGTTCCTCTACTTTGAGATTCATCAACTTGTACTTTTTCATTGAATACCAAATGCCAATTATAGGTATGTTGAACAATATGACAGAAATTGGTGGTAGAGCTATCTTCTGCATCATTGGTATAACTATATCACTTACACTTCCTATGGCAAAGGGTGCAAGAATAGTTTCAATTAAAATCTTGGCCTGCTTTTTCTCTTTCAGGTATTTTGAATCTTTAGACCATTTAACTAACATGTAGAGCCCTGTTGCAGTGTAGGAAATATAGTAAATGTGGAAAAAATAATCCAGAATTAAGTTGTTATATTTTGGATATATGTAAACGTAACCCAATGAAGTTTTTACATGATCTGCTACCGTGACAGGCTTATAGAAAAAGTAAAGATATATAGAAATGAATGCAGGAATGTAAAAAAGGAATAGTTGGAGCATATTTCTTAAATACTTATCCTTTTTAACCAAAACCAAAATAAAGTGCAAAAGTATGGCATACATCAAGCTGTAGAATATAGTTCCAACTCTATGAAACGCTGTTGCTACAGCAACATCCTGAGAAATATTCATCAGTGAGTACGTAAACGCCCATGCACTGATATCAAGAGTTAACACGAAGAAGATCTTGTTTAGTCTATCTTTTGGATTGCTTAGCAAACTGTTTGCACCTAATGATAAACTTGTTATACTGGATAAGACAAACAACGCAGAAAGAAAAACCACTAATACCACCTTCTATTGATGTATAATTTTCTTCATTCTCATAAATGGTCTGGGGTTCTTGGTTTCTTGTATAACAATTTTCAAGATGCGAGGATTACTCTTGAACATTATTGTAACACAGAGAGAGGATATTAGTGCTATTTATCACAATCCCAAGAATGGAACATGATTTTCGGCAACCGTTCTGTAAGTCTAACGCTTATTAAATGAAAGAGAAACTTACTAATTCGTTGCTTTAACAAAGCTTATCGTGGGAAACATCCGCGTATCTATTTCTGAAAACAGGAGCTACTACCGAATCTAAACAAGGATTATACCTATAACTATTAAGAATTCACTGAGCTTTTTCACCATATACTTCAGCTCTGTGCTCTAAGTATAACACTTATTCTCGTACTAGGGTAAGACTGTTCCTAATAGAGAATTGCATATTATATCCGATAACAGAAGAGTACAGGATTTTTTAGCATTAGGCCGACCCTTAAGACAGCTTTTGAGACAAACATGGACCTGCTTTGGTTATTTTTTAGCAAGTCAATTTATCAAGACAATCATGGTCTATTTGCGTTTTCACTCATTGGTATAAGTGAATTAAATACTACCTTATGTACAAATCCACTCGTAGTATCTTGTTATAAAGGGGCTTCTAAGTTCCATTGTGAAAGCACTTGGTATATAATTGAGGTATAAGTATATAACTTTGGCAAAATCAACCTTCGAAAGGATGACACTGCATGGAAAAAAACACCAACTCAAGGTATTTCTTATTGGGAATTCTATTTGTCGTAGCAATAGTTGCATATGTCCTCAGTATGCAGAAAGGAGTTGTGGAAATAGTCGAGACAAAATCCGAAGATGACTTCGTGAAAATCACTATTCAAATTCCGAAGCTAAAAAACACACGAGATATCGATTTAGAAAATCAATTTAATAACATGATTCAAGACAAACTAAAAGCAATCGTCGAAGATGTCAAATCGATGGCACAGGAAGCCGCAAATGACGACATGCTTCATGGAAAATATGAGGTTCACATCTCTACACAAGTTAAGTACCAGTCAAGAGATTTCGTAAGTCTTGTTATGTATTACTATACGTTTACAGGTGGAGCTCACGGCAACACAATCATCGAGACATACAATTTGGATCTTAGCACTAACAAAATCATCACGTTAAAGGACATTTTCAACTCCAATTGCGACTATGAAACAATAATAAAAGAGGAAATTCTAAAACAGATTGAAGAGAGAATGACTGATTTCTTTGAAGAATCTATTGAATACGTGAAGAATGAGAACATATCAGAACGTACGTTTACAATAAGCAAAGATGGCTTAGAAATCTATTATCAGGACTACGAGATAGCCCCACACAGCAGTGGTTTGCCGGTGTTCAAGATTGATATAACTAAAATCAGAAATTGTCTAAAGTATAATCTGAAGTGAATGAAAAAAGTAAGATTACACAAAACTTAGATACATCCAAACCGGCACTTAAGTGCCAATTTGCTTTATATAAATCCGAGAGAAAAGTGATCGTGCAACAAATCTACTGCTCAATGTGTCTGTGCTGCACATGTCTAACGTAAGATGTCAAAAGGAAGAATCTTTACCCGCTACACATTGGTAAAACAGGCACTCGAATAGTTGCCCTAATATCATTGCCAACCGAAACAAAAAGAGCAGAAAGTACGATGTGCTTTGACCAGGCACTCTAAATCTAAAGACGCAAAATTGGGCTCAAGATAGAACGAAATGCAAGTTGAAGTCATAACAATTCCTACGTAAGTCATCTAAATTATATTAGCTATTCCTACTTATCTTCTAGTTTCTGTTTTTATTCGCTCTAGCTAATTAAATTGATAAAACTATTCAATTGTTGTTTTACTAATTCTTATTATTTACGGCATTGTCTTAGATAACAAGATGTTGCATAGGTATGTCTAAGTGTACATTATGGTCCTTACTTCCACAGTATTCACTATTGCACATAATTGCACCGACTTTCCGAAGATTTTGTCAGTTCACGAACTTTGATACCAAAAACAGTTTGGAACCCAATACGTGACCATGTTTGGATATTTCACGCAGAACAAAGCGAGCGCCCCTTCAATTACATCCTTTTATTTTGACCTATAACATTCTCGGAATTACACAAATGTACAAAACTACTTTCCAAACTTTTGGAATGCGTTATAACCGATTTTAGAAGCAAGCCTTCAAAAGAGGTTTATTTATCAATATTTTTTACCAATCTAACCTTTCATTCCCCCACCGAGACCTTGTCTTTAGAAATTGCAATATAAGGTTTCTTATATTGCAGTTTTTGTTCCCAATGTCAATCTTCATATAAACAATTAATTTGAGATTATTTCAAGCCGATTTAAAACACCATCCTTTTTATTTGACCTATAAAGCATTTCATGACAGCCGATAATTCTTAATATATCTTCTCGTTTTTGAATGTGTTATAGGGCATTTTACAAGGGTGGCGTTCAAAAACTTTTATTTATACTATTTGTTGCGCGGTATGTTATGTGATTAGCATACAAACAATTGAGAAGTGCGGTGCGAAGGATAGTATTTAATACGATAATAGACGACTGTAAGACCGTACTCTGTTTTCTTATTTTTCTGTAAGATAAATACTGACGAAATGTGAATTTAAGAGCCTAAGAATAAGGGAAGACCATATAACTTAGGTATAGCTATGTTATATCTATGGTAGAAATTACACAGTTCTGACTAAGAAAATAATATATAAGAAAAGTACATTTGTCAGGCATAATAAAGTAGTCAAGATATATACAGTGTGGTTAAGCGCCGTTACTTGCTATTGGCATACTAAATTGTGTCATGGTAATCATGATAGATATACTAAGTAACAATATGAGCACTAATGAAATTTATATCTCAAACAGGTTTCAAGTTTTCAAAATGGAATTTCGAAGATTGGCATACCAGTTAAGTAAGGGGCAATCTCGTAATCTTGGTAGCATATTTGCAAGGCACCTTTTGTTATCGTAAATGGTCTTTGTGACAGGGAGGCTTTTTCAACATACGCAACGGTATCTTCGAAGTGAACATCTTTCTGCAAATTGATTTTGAGTTCACAAAAAACACTGCTAATAATCAATACGACAATAAATGCTACCAAAAGTGTGATTAAAAAACCAAAGTTTTTCCCTCTGTTTCCTCCCACATTAGATGAAGGAGTATGTCTTCGCATACATTATTAATTATACAGCGCACGATAAAGGCCATGGATTCGAATTCCATCGGCTCCACCAGATTTAACAACATATTGATGCGATGGATATGAGCCTTGAGAAATCAAGCCTATGCGTTTTAAAGGATGAACAAAGATAAGGTGAAAAATGAAGTGGTTCGACAGCAAAGCAAAAGCGTTGAAAGGTCTAAAAAGTTGATTGAATGTAAAGAAAAAAGAAAGTATTTGAAATGTTTTTGCGGTAACGATATGATATAATTGTAATAGAATACTAAAGTTGTAACATATCAACAGATAGAATAAATCTATAAGAAATGGCAACTACCTATGCAAGAATATTAGGTTAATTGGTTAAGCGGAAAATATGGAGTTTCATTTAAAACAAACTTAGCTATTGTGATAGTAGTACTTTATTTTGTTAATCCCATAGATGCCCTACCAGATGGCATTCCTTCTCTTGGCATAACAAATGATGCGGATGTATTTGCGCTCATAATAAACCAAATTAGAGTTGAGTTGGATAGATACAAAGAATGGAAACGATGACTTATTCATCTTGCGAACCTACCTTTTTCAAGAGTTGTTTGTGAGTGTCTCATATTTAAAGGATAATGTGCTTTTTGGAAAGTTTCAATAGTTTTAATAAACATTATAATAAATTTATTAATTGGAGGGATCGATTTGGCTGGTGACAAAATAACCTTAAGACAGCTTGAAACACATCTTTTCAAAGCAGCTGATATACTCAGAGGTAAGATGGACGCCTCTGAATATAAAGAATATATTTTTGGTATGCTTTTTCTAAAATATGCATCAGATGTCTTTGAGGAAAAAAGACAGGAGTTAAAAGATACCTATAAGCTCATGGGATTTTCTGAAGAGCAAATACATGAGCTTTTAGAAGATCCAATCTCTTATGGCGATGCCTTTTTTGTACCTGAAAAGGCAAGATGGGAAAATATTTTGAAATTAAAAGAGGATGTAGGAAATCAACTAAATAAAGCCCTGAGCGCTTTAGAAGAAGCAAATCCAGAGCTTGATGGAGTTTTGAAACACATAGATTTTAACGCAGTAAAGGGAAAAACCCGACTAAAGGATCAGCAGCTTATTGACCTTATTAATCATTTCAACAAGTATAAACTGACACCTTCAAACTTTGAATTTCCTGATCTGCTTGGTGCTGCTTATGAGTATTTGTTAAAGGAATTTGCCGATTCAGCTGGTAAAAAAGGAGGCGAATTTTACACACCGCCACATGTCAAAAAATTAATGGTAAGATTAGTTAAGCCCCGTGAGGGCATGTCAATTTATGACCCAACTGTGGGCTCTGGTGGTTTTTTGATTGAAGCGTTCCACTACGTTGAGGAACAAGGACAAAACCCAAGAAACTTAGCTCTTTACGGGCAAGAACTCAATGGATTGACATGGTCTATATGCAAAATGAATATGATTTTGCATGGCATCAATGATGCAAAAATTGAAAACGAAGACGTACTAACAACCCCCATGTTTTTGGAAAATGGATACATAAAAAGGTTTGATAGAATATTAGCCAATCCACCTTTCTCAGAAAATTATAGCCGCGCAAATATGCAGTTTGAAGAAAGATTTAAATATGGCTTTACTCCTGAGAATGGGAAAAAGGCAGACCTTATGTTTTTACAGCACATGATTGCAAGCCTGAAAGATGACGGAGTAATGGCAACAGTTATGCCCCATGGAGTTTTGTTCAGAGGTGGACAGGAAAAGGTTATAAGGGAAGGGATTGTAAGAGATGATTTGATTGAGGCAATAATAGGACTGCCACCGAAGCTTTTCTACAACACCGGAATACCTGCTTGTATTATTGTGATTAATAAAAACAAGCCAGAACATTTAAAAAATAAGATCTTGTTTATTAACGCTGATAGAGAGTATGGAGAAGGTAGAAATCAGAATTTCTTGAGACCAGAGGACATAGAAAAAATAGTTACAGTGTTCGATGAAAAGAAAGAAATACCTAAATACTCCAGGTTGGTTGATATAAAAGAGATAGAGGAGAATGATTTTAATCTAAATATTCGACGGTACGTAGATAATTCCCCAGACCCTGAAATCGAAGATGTGCGTGCCCATCTTTTTGGTGGTGTACCGAAGAAAGAAGTATTGCTGTATGAAAACCAGTTGAGGAAATTTAAGTTGAGCTATGATATTTTGCTATCAGAGAAGAGTGAAGATTATTTGGAGTTTAGAAAAGACATTACTGACAAAAATCAAATTAAGGAACTGATTGATAACTGTGCTGAGGTTAAACATACAATAGAAGAACACAAAGAAAAACTTTTGGAGTGGTGGCAGATTGTAAGGACCGAAATTGAACAGTTTTACGGCAAAAACAATCTTTGGAAGTTTAGAAATGAAGCTTTGAAAAAGTTGAAAGAAAGTCTCTTGCCATTTGGAACATTTGATGAGTTCAAAATAGCGGGCATATTTGCAAATTGGTGGGAAGAACTTGTTTATGATTTTAAAAGTATAGTTTCTGCGGGTTGGAACAAGAATTTGGTTGAAAGAGAAAAAATTAAAGAAAAATATTTTAAAGAACATATGGAAGAAATTGAAGATCTTGAAAACAGGCTTACCGAAATTGAAGCAGACTTAAGTGAGCTTTTAGAAGAGGTTGAAGACTGGGATGAAGAAGAGCAAGGAAATAAAACTGCAAGCAAGGTCAAAGAGTTTCTGAAGGACTTGGTTAACGATTTAGAATCAAAAGACAGCGAGGCTGCAAGAAGAGAAGCAAAAAAATGGAAAGATTTATTAGAAAATATTGCTCAAAAAGAAAAGGAATTTAAAAATGTAAAAAGTGAGATAGGCAGAAAGCAAAAGGAACTTGAAAATAAGATTGATGAAAAGATTGAGTCAATTACCCAAGAAGAAGCCAAGGAGCTATTACTCGAAAAGTTCTTTGAATTAATTAGCAATCAACTTGAAAAGTACTTAAATGCAGAGAAAAAAGAACTGATAAAGATTTTTGAAAAGCTTTGGGATAAATATCATGTGTCTCTTGAACATCTTTTAAAGGAACGAGAGCAGGAGGTCAGTAGGTTAAGTAAATTTTTGGAGGAACTTGGATACTATGAGAGAGTCTAAACAAGTAGAATTTAAAGCACATTGGAACGACGAGCATCTTAAAACAATCTGTGCATTTGCTAATTCAGAAGGTGGAATAATATACATAGGTGTAGATGACAAAGGCAATCCTATTGGAATAACCAATATAGATAAACTCCTTGAAGACATACCAAATAAAATTTTAAGCAAACTTGGAGTTATTGCAGATGTTGATGTTGAAATGGTAAAAGGGCAGGAGGTAATAAAAATAAAAGTGGAAAAGTCAGAAGTGCCGATCTCATATGACGGTAAGTTTTACATTCGGACAGGTTCGACCATTCAGCAACTTAGCGGAAATGAACTTGTGAGATTTATGTTAAAAAAACAACGAATTTCGTGGGATTCATTACCTTCTGAGGCAGGCGTTGACGAAGTAGACATCGAAACAATAGAAAGGTTTAAAAGGATGGCAAAGAAGAGATTGCCCGAAATATCCGAAGAAGATTCCATCGAAAAGATTCTCAAAAACATTGAACTTGTAAAAGAGGATAAACTTACAAATGCAGGATTGTTGCTTTTTGGTAAAAAACCTCAAAAGTATATCCACGGTGCAGGTGCCCGTGTTGGAAGATTTAAAACTCCAACCATCATACTTGATACCATAGATGTTAGTGGAAATCTTTTCAAACAGCTTGATGGATTAATGGAAGCTATTAAAAAACATTTGAATGTTCGATTTGAAATAAAAGGGATAGAAAGAGAAGATATATGGGATTATCCTCTTGAAGCTATAAGAGAGGCAGTAATAAATGCATTAATTCATAGGGATTATTTAAGCCTTGCGGACATTCAAATAAAGATTTATGATAATAAAATTTGGTTTTTCAATCCGGGTAAGCTTCCAGAAGAAATAACAATTGAGATGCTAAAACAAGATCATGGATCAATACCACGCAACAGGCATATTGCTAATGTATTTTTCCTCGCAGGATTGATTGAAAAATGGGGAAGCGGTACAAAAAGAATGGTTGAACTTTGCAGGGAAGCAGGACTGCCAGAACCTGAGTTTAAAGAAGAAGGCGGTTTTGTGGTCGAATTTTATAAAGACATATACACAGAAGAGTATTTAGCCAAGCTTGGGTTAAATGAAAGGCAGATAAAGGCAGTTATGTATGTAAAGGAGAAAGGAAGAATCACGAATAAGGAGTATCAGGGAATATGTAATATCTCAAAAGCAACAGCAACGAGAGATTTGACAGAACTTGTTAATATGGGTATTTTCTCGATTTGTGGAGAGGGTAAAAGGACATTGCATTATATACTTATGAACCAAAAATGAGCCAAAAATGATCCGAATGAGCCAAAAACCAAAGGAATTAAATGGAGGTATGACTGTGAAAGTGGATAAGAGAAAACTTCCTGAAGGTTGGAAATGGGTAAAGTTGGGGGAAGTTTTAGCGTATGAACAGCCTAATAAGTATATAGTCAAAGATGAACAATATGATAAAAGACATGGAATACCTGTTTTAACTCCAGGGAAAACTTTCATATTAGGATTTACTCAAGAGCATCAAGGAATATACAACAATATTCCTGTGATAATATTTGATGATTTTACCACTGAAAGTAGATATATTGCATTCCCATTCAAATTAAAATCTTCTGCGGTTAAAATTCTTAGGTCTAAGTGTAACTTTGTAAACCTTTATTATGTTTATAATTCAATGCAATTACTTAATTTTAAACCGGGAAGTGAACATAAAAGATTTTGGATTTCTGAATATTCTAAATTTTTAATTCCTCTTCCCCCTCTCCCCGAACAACGCAAAATCGCTGAAATACTTGAGACAATTGATAATGCAATTGAAAAAACTGACGCTATTATAGAAAAGTATAAACGCATAAAGCAAGGTTTGATGCAAGATTTGCTTACTAAGGGAGTGGTAAATGAGGGTGAGGGTGAAAGTGAGAGGTGGAGGTTGAGAGATGAGAATATTGATAAATTCAAGGACTCACCGCTTGGGAGGATTCCAGAAGAGTGGGAAGTGGTAAGATTGGGAGATATGGTAGTAAAGTCGTTAGGAGGAGATTGGGGCAAAGAAAATAAGGAAAATAATCAATATATTGAGGCATTTGTTTTAAGGGGAACAGATTTACCTAAAGCTCAAGGGGGTGATTTCTCCAATGTTCAAGTTAGATACTTAAAAGAGAATAGTTTTAAAAACAGAAAGTTAATTAAAGGCGATATTTTAATTGAGTTATCCGGTGGTAGCGATGATCAGCCAGTAGGAAGAATATACATCCATCTATACGACCATGTAGAAAGAGTATGTTTTTCTAATTTTGTAAGGAAGCTGGTAGCAGATCAAAACAGAGTAATACCAAAATATTTTTACTGGTATTGGCTTTATCTCTACAATCTTGGAAGAACTGCAATATACGAAAGAAGAACAACAGGGATTAGAAACTTTAAATACAAAGATTTCCTAGACAACGAAAAAATCCCCCTCCCCCATCTCCCCGAACAACAACGCATAGCTTCAATTTTATCTCAAATAGATGAAGCCATAGAAAAAGAGCAAGCCTATAAGGAAAAACTTGAAAGAATAAAAAAAGGCTTAATGGAAGATTTGCTGACAGGCAAAGTTAGAGTAAACCATCTTATTGAGGAGGAAAATAAAGATGGTAACTAAATTGGATGAAGAACATTATGTTGAAAATCCATTTCTCTTTCAGCTTCAAAGGCTTGGATGGAAGATTTATAGGCAAAACAAAGATAACCCTGAGGATACAAAAGAAATAATATCGTTCACTTCTTCATTAGAACCTGAATATGGGGAAAGTCAAAAATTCAGAGAAAGCTTTAAAGAAGTAATCCTTGAGGGAGTTTTAAGGAAGTCTTTAAAGAGGATAAATCCATGGATAGAAGATGACCAAATAAGTGAAGTTGTTCGAAGAATTACAACACCACAGTCAAACTCTCTTTTAGAGGCAAACAAAGAAATCCACGACTTGCTTTTAGAGAACACCTCAGTTTCTGAAAATAGAAAAACAGGAGAAAAAAGCCCAACTGTTAAGTTTATTGATTTTAAAAATCCGCACAATAATTCATTCATTGCTATATCACAGTTTAAAGTGAATATAACGGGAACTGAAAAACATATTGTTCCCGATATAGTTCTTTTTGTAAATGGTTTGCCTCTTGTGGTGGTTGAATGCAAATCTCCAGCAGTTGCTGACCCAATTTCTGAAGCAATTACTCAGCTTATGCGCTATTGTAATAGACGCGGCGCAATTGAGGGAAATGAAAAGCTTTTCTGGTACAACCTATTTGTAGTAGCTACGTCCAATCAGATTGCAAAGTATGGCACAATAACCTCAGAGTATGAGCACTTTGTTGAGTGGAAAGACCCTTATCCTTTTTCACTGTCAGACGTAAATCCAGATGGAAATGTAACAAGCCAGCAAATTTTGATTCATGGTATGCTTTCAAAAGAAAACCTTCTTGATTTGCTTCATACATTTACCATCTTTAAAGAAGATCCAAAGAGCAAAATGATTAAGGTTGTTGCAAGATATCAGCAATTTAGAGCAGTAAAGAAGATGATAAAAAGACTAAAAGAGGGCAAAACACCAGACGAAAAAGGGGGAATTGTTTGGCATACTCAAGGTTCCGGTAAATCTTTGACAATGATGTTTATGGTTCGAGAGCTTTATCACAATCCTGAGTTTGGAAACTACAAAGTTGTTTTTGTCACAGATAGAAAGGACCTTGAAAAGCAGTTAAATGAAACATCAAGAAGTGTTGGATTTACAGTTAAGTTAGCAAGAAGCATACAAGAGCTTAAAGAACTTTTAAAGACTGACACACCCGAACTTGTTATGGCTATGGTTCATAAATTTCAAGAGAGGGAATTAAAAAGTGAATTTCCCGTCCTTAATACATCACCTAATATACTAATAATGATAGATGAAGCACACAGAACCCAGTACAAGCTTCTGGGCGCAAATTTAAGAAAAGCTCTTCCAAATGCAACAAAAATAGCATTTACAGGTACACCTATAGAAAAGACGGAGATGACGTTTGGCGACTACATCGACAAGTATGGTATAAAGCAGGCAGTTGAAGATGGTGTGACTGTTGAGATTGTATATGAAGGAAGAGTACACAACGCAGAGCTTTCAGACGAAGAGGCAGCAAATGCAAAGTTTGAAGATGTTTTCAAAGACGCTGATAAAGATACAAAAAGAATGATAATGGGAAGATTTACATGGAGAGCATATCTTGAAGCTGAAGAAGTTATCCGTGACAAAGCAAGAGATATGATAGAGCACTATATAACTCATGTATTCCCAAATGGATTAAAAGCTCAAGTTGTTGCAGTATCTCGCTGTGCTGCAATAAGATATAAAAAGGCGCTTGAAGAGGCTCTCAAAGAAAAGATTTATGAATTAGAAAAAGAAAATAATTCAAAAATAGATTTAGAAACATTGAAAAAGTTAGAGGTTGGTGTGGTTATTTCAGGAGCTCAGAATGATCGACCTGAGTATCATCCTTATACTGACCCAAATGTTCACGAAAGGATAATCAAAAGTTTTAAACTCCCATTTGACAAAGTAGATGAAAATGGTATCAACGGCAATGTTGGTATCTTAGTTGTTCAAAATATGCTAATAACTGGTTTTGATGCACCTGTAGAGCAGGTTATGTATCTTGACAATGTGATTAAAGGACACAACTTGTTACAAGCTATTGCAAGGGTGAATAGAGTATACAAAAATAAGTCTTGTGGTTTTGTTGTAGATTATGTAGGTGTTTTGAAACATTTGAAAGAGGCACTTGCTATTTACGCAGATGAAGATATTGACGAGATTTCACAGGTAGTTAGGAACAAAGCAAAAAGCGTTGATGAATTGAAGTTGAATCACCGCAGGATTGAAGAGTTCTTTGAAAAATATAAGATTAAAAATTGGCGTCAGAATATAGACGAGTGTATTGACATTCTTGTAGATGAAGAGATTAGAGATGAATTCATAGCACTTGTAAGACAATTTAACCGTAGTATGGATGCAGTTCTTCCCGACCCAGAGGCCTTAAAATATGTACATGATTTAAAAATTCTGGGTTTTATAAAAGAATCAGCAAGGAATAGATACAGAGATGACAAACTAAGTATAAAAGATACAAGTAACAAGATAAGGGGGATTATTGAAGAGTATCTACATTCTCAAGGTATTGATCCTAAAATACCACCCACTCCGCTTTTTGAAGACAAATTTCTCGAAAAACTTCACAAGGAACCAAGTAAAGCAAGGACACAAGAACTTCAATATGCCATCGTTGAGCATATTGAGAAACATTGGGAAGAAGACCCAGAACTCTATGAAAGATTTTCTGATAGGTTGAAAAGACTACTTGAAGAATATAAAGAAAATTGGGACGTTTTGTATGATGAGCTTGAAAAATTAAGAGGAGAGATGAAAAAGGGAAGAGAAGTTGAACAAACATTTGGACTTGATCCTAAGAAAGAAATGCCATTCTTTGGTCTGCTCAAAAGTGAAATATTTGGTAAAAAACCTGTCAGTGAACTAACTGATAGCGAGATAGATTTTCTTGTTAACACGACTAAAGATATTATAGAAATAATAAGTAGAGAGGCTCAGAATGTTGATTTTTGGGAAAATGCAGTCAAACAAAAGAGGCTTAAATCTCATATAACTTCACAGTTGCTTAAGAAAATATCATCTTCTACTCTTAAAAATAATGATACTGTAAGTGAAGAGACTGTACCTTATATGGTTAATTCTATAACCGATATTGTATTCGGCAAAAGAAATGAAATAGCTCAAAAATTAATAGAACTTGCTTATCATCACTTCAGGAAGTGAGATTAATGGAAGACATAAAAATTGAAAAGATAATACGCTCGAAAAGAAAGACCATAGCTTTGCAGATAACAGAGAATGCAACGCTAATCGTTAGAGCACCATTTGAGTTAGATGAACAGACTATTTGGAAAGTTATAAATAAACATAAGAAATGGATTTATAAAAATAAAAAAGAGATAGAAGCAAGAGATCCAAAAGTTTTGCCCAAAGAATTTGTGAGTGGAGAAGGATTTTTATACCTTGGCAAGTATTATAAATTGCATATAGTAGATGGGCAAGAACAGCCGCTTAAATTTGAAAATGGGTTTTATCTTTCAAGAAGTGCTTTGCCAGAAGCAAAAAAGGTGTTTATAGATTGGTATAAAAAAGCTGCTTACGAGAAGATTATAGAACGGGTAAACTGGTGGGCTCAAAAAAGAGGTTTTAAATATAACAAAGTAAATATAACAAATGCCCAAAGAAGATGGGGGACTTGTTCTTCTAAAGGGAATTTAAACTTTTCTTGGCGGCTTATTATGGCCCCCCTTTCTGTTATTGATTATGTTGTTGTGCACGAACTTGTGCATCTTGAAGAAAAAAATCATAGCAAGGCCTTTTGGACAAAAGTAAAGATGCTTATGCCTGATTATAAAAAATATGAAGATTGGTTAAAAAAGAATGGGTATTTACTGAAACTCTAATGAAATTTGTGGAGGGTGGTAAAGTGCAAGAGATATTTAAAAAATATAAAGAAAGGTTGGTTAATTTAAGCGGCAGAAACAGAAGTTTGATGATGAAAAAGATATATAAAAAGCATTCATTTGATTTGTATCTATTAAAGAACTTTCAAGATAAAGATATTTATGCAGGAGGTATTATTTATGAACAATTCTGAATACGAATCTGAATATGAAAAATATAGAAAGAAAGCTGAAGAATATATAAATGATAGAGAAAAAACCAGGAATCTTTTAGATCAAGCTGCGAAAAAGGCTAAAAAACAAGGGCCTTTAGACAAAATATGGGATGATATTCAACTTATGTTTGGATTATTAGGCGATTGGTTAAGTGGAACATATAAAGTTTCAACAGGAACAATCTTAGCTATTTTGGGAGCAGTAATTTATTTTGTTACTCCCATTGACGCTATAGTAGATTTTATTCCTGTTCTTGGTTGGATGGATGATGCAGCTGTATTTACGCTAGTAATAAACCAAATTAGAGCTGAGTTGGATAGGTATAAAGAATGGAAACGGTGAGTTATTCATCTTGGGAAACCTGCTTTTGTCAAGAGTTAGTTGGGGGTGTTACCTATTTAAACGGTAATGCGGTTTTTGGAAAGTTTCAATATTTTTAGTTAACATTATCTTACTAGAAAGAGGAGGAGTTATTTGTGATTGAAACAGACATTTTAGTTATCGGTGGTAGTGCAGGTGGTATACTTACAGCAACCACGGCAAAAAAATCTATCCAGACAAGAAGGTCGTCATGGTAAGGAAAAATAAAACAGTTATGGTTCCTTGTGGGATTCCTTACATTTTTGGAACCCTCTACGACACATCAAAGAACAGAATCCCAGATGAGATGGTTAAAAGTGCAGGTGTTGAACTGATTATAGACGAGGTCATTAGTATTGACAAATACAGCAAGGTAGCGGTTTTGAAGAGTGGAGAGGAAATCAAATGGGACAAACTTGTTCTCGCAACAGGTTCACTTCCAGTTATTCCAAAATGGCTACCTGGCCACGACCTTGAAAATGTCTTTCCAATTATTAAAGACGAGGAATACCTTGCAAACATGCTAAATAAACTTCAGGATATTAAAGACGTAGTCATCATCGGTGGAGGATTTATCGGTGTAGAATTTGCAGAACAACTTTCAAAGGCAGGAAAACAAGTAACCCTTGTCGAAATCGCCAACAAGATTCTTTGGCAGGCATTTGATGATGAAATCGCTGCAATTGCAGAGCAAGACCTTGAAAGCAACGGAGTAACACTTAAACTTGGAGAAAAGGTTAAGGCTATACTCGGTAATGGAAAAGTCGAGGCTGTTGAACTTGAAAGTGGAGAAAAAATAAATGCGCAAGCTGTTATCCTGTCTATGGGAGTTGTTCCAAACACTGAACTTGCGCAACAGCTCGGCCTTGATTTAACAAGAAAAGGCGCAATAGTTGTTGATGAATACATGAGGACAAGTGCTCCAGATATCTTTGCTGTTGGTGACTGTGCAGTTAAAAGAGATTGTTTCACGAACAGACACGTTCCAATCCTTCTGGCATCCACAGCAGCTATGGAAGCAAGAATCGCTGCAGCAAATCTGTACGGCATAAGACTCATACGTGAAAATAGAGGAACGGTCAGTGCATTTTCAACAAAGATATTCAATAAGACCTACGGTGTTGCCGGTATAATTGAAAGATTTGCTAAAGAAGACGGTTTCGACTACATTGTTGGTAAGGCTGCCACTATGGATAGACACCCAGGTTCTCTACCAGGCGCAAGTAAAGTGGAAGTTAAACTCATCTTCTCAAGAAATTCTGGAGTACTTATCGGTGGACAAATCGTTGGTGGAGACAGTGTGGGAGAGATGATTAATATACTAAGCTTGGCTATACAAAAAGGAATTACAGCTAACGAACTCAGCACCATGCAGGTTGCAACACATCCTCTCGTTACAGCATCTCCTATAGCTTATCCAATTAACGCAGCAGCTCTCGATGCGCTTGTAAAAATTTGCAATAGATAACGTTGGTTGATTACATATCTTAGAAAGCCTTGGGGTTGCACTAAATCCCGAGGCTTTTTTATTTGAAACAGCAAGCATACCTCTCCAGAAATTACTTTCATATCATGCTTCTGAGGAAAGTTTTTAACACAACGATAATGCTCAGAGTACTGAAAATAGATTGCTTTGTTCAACTTTTTGCATTATCATGTTCTCTAACGAAGAAACTAAGTCTTGACTAATTCACTATATGTGATAAAATTATCATGTACGATTTACGAAAAAAGAAAAACCACCAACAAAAGGGAGGAAGAATAATGGACGCAAGAAAATCAGTAAATGACTTTATGAAGACAATGAAAGAGCTTTCGGCATTTGACAAAGGATATGTCGATGCATTTATGAACTTCTTCAAAGAAGCAGAAAAACCAGGAGCATTGAGTGCAAAGCAAAAAGCACTTATTGCGGTTGCAGTTGCTGTATCTGAAAGATGTTCTTACTGCATAGCGGTTCACACAAAAAACGCACTTGATGCAGGTGCAACACGTGAAGAAATTCTCGAAGCTGCTGAAGTGGCAGGTCTCATGGGTGGTGGACCGGCAATAGCGTATATAACGCTTGTATTGGAAGCATTAGATGCGTTTCAAGCGAAATAATACAAGGTTTCATAAAGAACTAGAAAATCTCGGGGAAACCCGGGATTTTTGTTTTTAAAAATTCGTAAAAAAGAGTGGTATAATACGTTTAGGAAATTCTTGAAAAGGAATTTATCGTAACTGGCTGAGCTGACAAAAGTAAGTATAATGAACGCTCTCAACGATAACAACTCAAAAAGAGCAGGTGGGTTAAGCTATCTCGATCTTTGGAAAGGGGGTATGGATATGAAAGGTAAACTTTTTACGGTTGCTTTGCTTGTTCTTTTTTCCTCGCTTTATCTTTTTGCAATTTCTGTGATTGTTCCTGGAAACTCCGACTTTGTCATGTATCTTGACCTGAGTGTACTTGAAAACCAGGATTGGCTTCCTGTCTTTCAAGAAGCGGGGATTCCAACAGTAGTGTCTGTTTATGGAAAACTATCCTTAGGAAATGCGCTGGGGTTTTTAAATCTGGATGAAAGTGCAGAATTTTCACTCAAAAATTTGCTCGGCTTACCTTTAGGAATCGTTCTTCCAGGGAACATCGGTGATAAGAGCCTTGGATACGTACTTAGCTCGCTGTTTGATTCAACTATCGAAGTTCCTAAACTAACGATTAATGAACCTTCCATTATCTTACTTAAAAGCCAAAAACTTTACATCATACGTTCCAAGGATAGTATTTATCTTTGCTTTAATAAAGATATCTCCACCTTCACAAAAGACATGCTTACTGGAAAAATCTCGAGCATACCGCTGTCAACAAAGGACGGTGTTGTAGTTTATTTTAAAACATACAAAAAGTCCCTTATAGGAGAGCTTCTCTACATTACTGGTGATTACATTGGAATTCCGATTTCTGACGAGCTTATCATTACTAAGAAAGATGAAAAATACCGATTTGAAGCGACTATTGTTAAAACATATTCAAACTACGAGAAAAAGCTCGCGCTTGCAAAAAGAGGCATTTTGAGAGACCTATCTTACATCGACAGCGCTAACATTATAATCGCATTCGATACAAGCAACATGGGCGACAGCCCCTTGTTAACTGCAGACCTGGACGTCGATATTCCGGAAGAAATCCAAAAACTGTTTTCTTTCATCGAAATTTTCAGAGCTGTCTCATTCTCCCTAACTATTGACGGATATTTTACATTTTCTGGAATTTACAAGCCAGAGTACGAACAAGATGCAAAACTTACTGCTTCATTCATGAAAAAACTACTCGGAGATCAAGGCTACCAAGTTTCCCTTGAAAACCGCGTTATCAATATCTATCCATCTGAAATCGACAAGTCTTCCTTGAAAAAGATAAATGACAATAGCTACCTTTTGTTTGAATTGAACTACTCAGACGAAGAAGAATCCGCAAAAATCGTCATGAAAGCAGAAGTACTGGACACCGGCAATCTCTTTATATCTGGTGAATTTAACAACTTAGTCTGGTTCTTGAACAAGATAGCCGAGCGAGCTTCGAGAAGAGAGTACGAAGAAGAATGGGATTACGAAGAGGAAGAGTATTACGAAGAATCTGAAGAGGATGCAGAAGAGGGATACGAAGAAGAATATTATGATGAATATGAAGAGGAATACGAAGAAGAGTACACAGATGAGACCTACTACTCTGAACTCGAATACGAATTGGCTGATAAGATAGCTTACATATTTAACACTTGTGCCGACCTCATTAACAACGAGAGACCACAAAATGTTACATTAGGAACTTTGTATGAATACGGTTATATCGATTATATACCCGACGACATCGACGTGAAAAGTGTAGTTATGAACGATGGTACAGTTTATGTTATCATCCACACAGACGTTTCTTACTACGATGTTGCACCGGAAAACGTAGTGGATATACTCTATGAAAAAAATGGCATCTATTCAGAGATTATCAACGGAATGATAAGTGTAATCCTCTATGTTGAACCAAGAAGTGAATATGCCGAGTAAAATTTCTGATAGGTGAATAATCAAAGAATTCAGCGCCCTGGGATTCCCAGGGCGTTTCTTCCAACTTTCAATCGAAGTAGTATAATAGTGATGGTGCAATTAAATGAAAATTCTAAATCTTCTGGAGGTTTCAGCATGAAAAATGCGTCAACAACGATTAATATTAGTTCATCAACACTAACAATTCTCTGCAACGACGAACTCAACCCACCGCTCCATTCCGAGCACGGTTTCTCCATACTTATCGAAAAATCCGGTGAACCAACGGTCTTGTTTGACACTGGAACGACTGATGTATTCATTAAGAATGCATCCATTTTTGGCAAAGATCTTTCGAAAGTAGAATACATCGTCATAAGCCATGGCCACTACGATCACGCAGGAGGGCTGAAGTACCTGACTACATTCGGAAAGAAATTCAAAGTCTTCTTAAGGAAAGATGCCTTCCTACCAAAATACAGCGGCGAGAGGTTCACAGGAATAGATTGGGAATCTATAAAGGATGCATTTGAGTTTGTGATTATAAACGAAAAACTTGTCAAAATTACAAACTCAATCTACGCATTTGGACCAGCCTGGATGAAGAATAACTTTGAGGAGCCAGATCCGAATTTTCAGGTTATAAAGAATGGAGAAAAAGTCAGAGACTTTTTTGAAGAAGAGCTGAACCTCGTCATCGATGAAGGTGATGGTATAATCCTAATAACCGGCTGTGCACACAGGGGGATAATAAACATTGTTCAGGATGCTATTGAACTGTTTGGCAAGAAAGTCAGACTTCTAATCGGTGGCTTCCATCTGTACAAATCACCAAGAGAAAAGATTCAAATGGTTGTTTCTATCCTCAGACAACTCTCCATTGAACAAATAATCCCACTCCACTGCAGCGGGGAATTGATTAGGGAGATTTTGTTATAATCGTTCGAAATTCTTAACCACACCTCTTTAGCTCAAAAGTTTGAAGGCTATTAAATAGAAGCCTACAATTAGTGATGTCGAGACGTACATACGTACATTGATATTCAAATTACTCATCCATCAGCAGCTTCTAAAAAACTTTGTCAGGTGGGGAAAATTAGGTGTATAATAAAATAATAGCAAAATGTTTGTTAACAATTTATGTTCAGCAAGTGGCTAAGGGGGAGAATTGTTGGGAAACATAACTTTACACCAACATCAAATAGAAGCTATTGATGCCTGGTTTGCTAATAATTGCAGAGGAATAATATCGATGGCAACTGGTACAGGAAAAACATTTACCGCAATTGGAGCTTTGGAGCGTTTAATCCAAGATCAGCAAAAACATGTAATATTTATCTCAGCACCATATGCTCATTTAGTTAACCAGTGGCAGAGTTCAATTAAAAAGTACGGTCTTCACGTTGACGTCGTGTTAGAGTGCCACTCAAAAGCTGCCAAATGGCATGAAAAAGCTGAAAATGCGTTAAGGAAACTTCGAATAGGTATCTTTAAAAGATTGATCTTCCTATCAACTCACAACACGTTAGTTGGTGAAAAAGTGAATCAACTGATCAGCTCATTGCCTTCAAACTCAGAAATTAATCTCACGATTGTTGCCGATGAAGTTCACGGGATTGGTTCTGAAATGAGAAGAGAAAATCTCTCAGACGCATTCAATTATAGATTAGGGCTCAGCGCTACACCCAAGCGAATGTATGATGAGATTGGAAACAGATTTTTGCGCTATTTCTTTGGTGATGTGATTTATGAATTTTCTTTGTGCAAGGCCGTGAACAATATAAATCCTGACACTCAAAGAACGTACCTAACACCGTACTATTATTATCCAATTCCGTGTTATTTAACTGATGATGAAATGAGAAAATACCGAATTCTGACAGAAAAAATAGTGAAAAGGGTTCGAAATTTGGACAACATTACTTATGCCGACCTTGAAGACGACCCAGAGATCAGAAAACTACTATTTCAACGAAGCAAGATCTTGAAGACCTCAAGCTCGAAGTACTCAGCGCTAAAATATATCCTAAACGAAATCAAAAGTAATGGAAATGTGGAGAGGACAATAGTCTTTTGTGACGAAAAGCTTATTGACAGGGTAATGGAAATTTTACAAGATGAAGGTGTAATAGCCCAGAAGTTTGTTCAAGAGCTCTCATATGCTGAAAGGAAACATATTTTAAAACTTTTTGAATCAGGGTTGATTGAGGTGCTCGTAGGGATAAAAATGTTAGACGAAGGTGTCGATGTTCCAGGCGTTGATAAAGCAATAATACTTTCAAGTTCTACAAATCCACGAGAATACATCCAAAGACTGGGACGTGTATTAAGAATTTCTCCTGCAAAAGATTATGCATATGTGTATGATGTTATTGTACTTCCAAAGCTTACAGGTTTTGAAGATAACCGTGTTTATAAGCGCATCTTAGAAGTTGAGTTTTCAAGAGTTGAAATCATGGCTCAGTGCGCTGAAAATTTGTATGAAGCAATTCAGGTGGTTAACAATATTGAAAGGGGGTACATAGTATGAGTACCTCGAAAATTTCCGAGTTTCTTTATGATATATTAGTAGATGAGGCATCTCAACACTTTGGAAATGATAGTGAAATTGTAGCCAACTTCATACTTGAACTCCTGAGTTATTACCTTAGTGAGGCAAGATTTTCAGAGAGCAATGAGCGAAAATTGTTGGAAAAAGTCAGGGAAAAGATAAGCAGATTTGTTGAGAATGAGTTAGTTTAACCCTTTACTGAAGCTGGATTTAACTTCTCATATATAAAGGGGATGTAGTTTATGCGCCTTGAGAGTGTTGAAATTACTAACTATCGTCAGTATGTTGAGGGAAGGTTTCTTTTTACAAAAAATGATAGCCAAATTGGAGATTTACACGTTATCGTTGGAAAAATGGGGTCGGGCAAGACGACATTCCTTGAAGCCGTAAACTGGGGGCTTTTTGGTGAAGAACTCTTCTCATCCAGACGTCCTTACCCTCCTGATACGACGTCAGAAATTCCGAGTTCAATAGGAAAATATCAACAATCCTCAGCAAGCATTTTGTCAAAAGTGCGTTTAGTATCTGATGGTGAATATAGGACCACAGTAAAGTTGCTTTTCAGAGATTCATATGAGACATTCAGGGTCATTCGAAGCTACAAATACTCGGTTTCTGATGGTCGCGTAAGTCCAAGCTTGGATGGGCTGACACTTAGTGTCCATGTCAATGATTCTATTTCAATTGCAGACAAAGAATTAGAAATAGAGAAGCGCTTTCCAAAAGCGTTACGTGAACACTTTTTCTTTGATGGTGAAAGTCTGGATGTTTACCTTAAGGAAGTCAGAGGCATGCATATTAAACCTACAGTTGAAAAGTTCTCAAAAATAGCAGATATTGAAGCTTTTCTAAATTTTCTTGGAAACGTGCGGACGAAGTTAATTTATAAAGACCTACGAGATAAAGAGAAAAATAATAGGCTTATAGAGCAGCTTTCAAAACAGATAGAGGAAACTGAGAGAACTCTCAAATCACTTCGTGAAAGACTTGAACAAGCAAAACAACAAGAAGCTCAGATAAACGATGACCTTAGAGAAATATACCAAAAGCTGGAAGCCCTCAGAAACTATGAGAAGTATAAGTCTGAATTCGAAGATCTTGTAAAAGAAGAAACGAAAAAGCGTGACGAATTGAGTGAACTACTCAGAGTTAAAGCACAACTACTCTTAGATCTTGGTTGTTATGTCTTTGGCTGGAATGCTATCGACGAAGCGTACAATATGAGAAGTACAAGTACCATATCCATACCTATCATGTTGCCAAAAAGTGAAATTGAGAAGATGTTATCTGAAAAAACCTGCGCCATTTGTGGCAGCCGGCTTCATGAGCATGTCCTTGAACAACTCAAGGCACTTTTAAATTCAGACCATGTTGTTATTACGGAAGATTATCACAGAGTCCTGAAGAAAAACATTAGGAACAACATGCTCCAGGTAAGGAGAACAAATGATAGAATAGGAACACTCGAAAAAGAAATAGCAGATATACAGAAGCGTATAGAAGAACTTGGAAAACTTCTTCCTGAAGATATATCTAACAAAATAGAGTACTACCATAAAGAAAGGGAACGTTTAGAAAGTTTTAAGTCAGACATACAACGAAAAATATTTGACCTTGAGAACAACATAAAGGAGACTGTAAGCAGTCTTAACAAGTACAAGGAAGAGCTCGATAAGAACCTTACTGAAAACGAACGATTGGATTCTATCAAAAAACAGCTCGATTTTGTCCAAAAAGTGGAAGATATTATCCAAAAGAGCGTTGAGAGGGTTCGTAAACGCATATGTACGGAGATTACGAAACATATGAGAGAATTTATTAACCGAGTAATGTGGAAAAAAGAACTTATAGAAAACATTTCACTATCAGAAAACTTCGATCTTACGGTCACGGACAAATTTGGCCAAGTTCAAATTAAAGAGCTTTCCGGAGGCGAACGTTCCATTTTAACTTTGGCTCTTGCTTTAGCAATACATCAAGTAGCAGGTGTTGAGCTTCCCATCTTTATAGATAGACCCCTGACTAACATTTCAGGAGAAGCATATTATGAACTCATACATCTTCTCTCAAAACTTTCCGAAGAAAGACAAATCATTATCACAATGACTGACCAGGAATACAACAGCTTAGAGAAAGAACTTATGAACTATTCATCAACTATTCATTATCTCGAACCACAAAACAGAGGAAGTTATTACGTGACAAATGTTATAAAAATAAAGTAAGGAGCTGTGAATACAATGGGGGCAGAAACAATAATACTTAAGCTTGATTCTGAAAGAAACAAAAAATTAGATGAGATAATCTCCAGGACGAAAGAAATTTTATCGCAGGTACGAAAGATAAAACTTTATCTACTTGCAGGTTTTTATGGTTTTTATCTTAGCGAACGCAGAGTTTCAAATGGTGATAAAGTAGACGTTTCACGTGGTGAATTCCTTGAAAAAGATGAGTACAAGGACTTCCAAAAATACATTGCCGCAATATATGAACTGACTTCTAAGAACGATGCAGAGGGCAGTGAGAAGAAATCATCGAAGGATATGTATGCTGTTTTCGAAGAATTTGTGAACACAGGTGTTGATGAACTATATAACCTGCTTCAAAATTGCAAAAGCTCAGAGGAATTCCTCGAGGAATTAGAGCTTCGAATTCAGGAAGCATATGAGAGTCTCGGGTTTGAATCCTTAGAACAGGAGGAAATAGACTATGGAAATGAGTAAGTTCGAATCGGATTTCTATAAAGCCCTTGAGGATCTATTCATTGGTGCTCAAATTGAGGGTAAATCAGGATACATCAACCTCATGAAATTCAAAAGCGCATATTACAACAATGTCGTTAAACCAAAACTTGCTGATCTAATAACTCAGGAACTTGAAACTAAAGGCATAGAAGATTTCAGAGAAGAACTGTTCGAGAAACTATATACTTTCTTCAAACGATACTTTTCTGAAAGTGGGTCGATCTACTTTACATACACTTCTTGGAGTGAGAAGATATATGAACGCATATATGATCCAGAAAACGATGTTGCGCTTTTTTGGAAGACACGAATGCTTTATTACGTTAAAACAGAAAAAAGATATCAGAGCATGGAAGTAAAAATCAAAGGGATTAACGGTACTGATATTGTATTCTGGTTCGATGTCAGTAACCTGGAGCACAAAAAGGCTAATGAGAAAAAAGAGATGAACTTCACATTCAAGGGAATAGATGAAAAAGGCAGAATAGTACTTGAAGGTTACTACAAAGAGGGTAATAAGCAAACAAATGTTGAGGACATAGTCAGGCAGGTAAGAGCACAATCTAAGCAGATTCAGTCACATGAGATTGCAGAGATGCTTGAGAGAGTAACTACGGATGATGTGGAGAAGGCTATAAGCATATTTAATAAGCAATCTGAAGTGGATTATTTCATAAACAAGGATGCAGAAAAGTTCCTCAAAGAACAACTTGATATGTTTGTATATCAATACATGTTTGATTCAGAGAATATTTGGACACCGAAAAGAGTAATGGAAATACAAACATTTAAGCATGTAGCGGGGAAAATAATTGAATTTATAGCTCAATTCGAAAATGAGTTAGTAAAGATTTGGAACAAGCCTAAGTTTGTCTTCAACAGTAACTATGTTATCACAATAGATAGACTCCCCAATGAAATCATTAACAAAATTGCGAATCACCCGAACTTAGGGCTGCAAGTAAAAGAATGGGTCGAACTTGGCATCGTAGAAGAAGGATTTACGTTTGGAGATGTTCTGAACACGGATCTTTTCGAAACAAAGAACAAAAAGTACAAATATTTGCCTATAGATACAAGATACTTTAAAGACTTAGAACCTGAAATTCTATCCCTTTTTGATAATTTAGACGAAGCTCTTGACGGAATACTCATTCGCAGTGAGAACTACCAAGCACTGAAAACAATTTTGCCGAAGTTCAAAGAAAAAGTTCAAACAATATATATTGATCCTCCATTTAACAAAGAACAAGATGCTGATTACTTGTATAACGTTAAATACAAAGACGCCACATGGGCTTCCATGCTTGAGAACAGGTTAACGTTAGCTCGCGAGTTTTTAAAGGATAGTGGTAGTATTTTTGTAAGATGTGATTACAACGGTAATTGGATAGTACGGGGAGTGATGAACGAGATTTTTGAAGCAAAAAACTTTAGAAATGAGATAACAGTTAGAAGATTTAAGAAAAATGTTATGGAAAACAATGTTAAAAAGCTACCCGAAGGGTTAGATACGATCTTTTTATATGCTGTAAGTAGCGCATTTTCATTTGTGAACCCATATAAATTAAGATCCGAAAAGAGGCAAGGTTTCTGGAGACACATGGGAGACTCATCTGGTCAAGGCACACCTAAAGTATTTTTTGGAAAACACCTTTCTCCACCGGAAGGTAAACACTGGAAGTTTTCTCAAGAGAGAATAGATCAAATGATAAGTGAAGGAAAATTGATTCTGGAATGCAGAAATTGTGGTTATATCCACGATAAAACGAAAGGGTTGTGGAATGGTTGTCCGCAATGTGGTTCTGACGTCCCAGTTCCTAAGTATTGGGTGGAGGAAGAAATCAAAGAAGTTTTGGATTCGAATTGGACGGATATTTATGGTTACTCAACATCTTGGGGTTTCCCTACCGAAAACTCTGAAATTCTCTTAAAGCGTGTTATTGAATCCACGTCCAATGAAGGTGACCTCGTAATGGACTTCTTCCTTGGTTCTGGAACAACAATAGCGGTTGCCCACAAGCTTAAGAGAAAGTGGATAGGAATAGAAATGGGAGAGCATTTCTATACGGTTATACTACCAAGAATAAAGAAGGTATTAGCATACGATAAGTCCGGTATTTCGAAAGAACAGGATGTTAAGGATAAGTATAACGAAAAGAATGCAGGTGGATTTTTCAAATATTACGAACTCGAACAATATGAGGACGTGCTAAGAAATACAAAATACGAGCACGCTGATATATACTTGCGACCTTCAGCTGGAAAAGATGAATTTAGCGAGTATATCTTCATGAGAGCACCTAAATTTGTGGAAGATGTTGTTAAAAAAGAAAACAACGAATTTAAGATATCTTTTGAAAAGCTGTATCCGGAGAAAAGCATTGACATTGCCGAGACTTTATCAAATGTTTTAGGCGAGAAAATAATCAAGATTTCAGAGAATTACGTTGTTTTAGAGAAAACAGGCAGGATAGATTTCGATAAAATCCCTGTAGAGTACATAAGCAACTTGATATGGTGGTGATTATATGCCAGCTTCAGTGACAAGAAGAAAAACAAGGAATAGAAACGACGAGGTAAAAATAACACCTTTACTTAGAGAATTCATAGACGAATACGCACCAAGCTATGAAGAACTTCCAAGAGAGTGGAAAGATATAGACATTGAAGGTTTCTCTAAAGAGAAAAGGCTTTGGGATTTCCAAGTGGAAGCAATAGAATTCGCAATTCGTGCACTGTATTATTACTATGCAGTCAAAGATGCCGACAAATTGTCTTTTTGGGAAGAGTTCAAAGATTATTGTTTAGAAAGGTATGACTTAGACGTTGATGAATTGTTGAGTATTAAAGTCTCAGATAGTGAAATCTTTAGTATCCTAAGCAGCTTCTTCTACAGCGTTGAGGACAGGATATCATTTGGAAACTTCTGCAACAGAATGGGATTTTGGATGGCAACTGGCAGTGGTAAGACGCTATTGATAGTAAAACTAATTGACATCTTGGCAACATACATGGAACGTGGACTAATGCCAAAAAAGGACATTCTATTCCTGACCTATAGGGATGACCTGATTGAACAATTTGAGAGACACTTCACAGAATACAAATTTAGCACCGGTAAGACACCTAAGCTATTTGAATTAAAGGACTTCGGTAAAGCAAAAGAATTAAACGACTTTCTGGTTTTTCCAGTTTTCTACTATCGCTCGAATAACATTAAAGACAGACAAGGGGACAAAACCCTTGACTTTAAGGACTACGACAACCACGGGAATTGGTACATCATACTTGACGAAGCTCACAAAGGTGATAAGGAATCCAGCAAAAGCCAGCAGTACTTTTCGATATTGTCAAGAAATGGATTTCTTTTCAACTTCTCTGCTACGTTTACTGACATCCGCGATATTTTAATGACAGTGTATGAATTCAACCTTAGTTCATACATTCGAGAGGGCTATGGAAAAGTTTTGAGAATATTCGATGAAAACATTAAATTGTCTGCTAAGATTTCTAAAGACAGCAAAGACTTCACCATAGAAGAGAAAGAAATTATTTTTCTAAAAATACTCATACTTTTAGCATACCTAAAAAAGAAGTCACGAGAATTAAGGTCCAACGAAGAACTAATGGTTGAGTATCATTCGCCCCTTGCCGTGTTCCTCGGAAACTCAGTAAACGTTGAGGATTCAGATGTTAAACTAATATTTGAAAGGTTGAGGTTTTTGTCCTCAATAGAAGGTTTTGAAAACTACCTCAATGGAAAGCCTTTCCTCGAGGCGAAAGAGTCGTTAATCAACTCAATCCCAAATCATCCATTTGATGATGAAGAAGACCCGAGGTTTAACAAGAACGAACTCTCCGAGGTAACACCCGGTGATGTACTGCGAGAAGTTTTTAACGCAGAAGCTCCCGGAGAGATTGAAATGATTACATCCACTTCAGGAAAAGAATTTGCCATCAAGCTGATGACAAGCGACAAGCCATTTGCTCTTGTCAAAGTTGGTGAAGCCAAGAAACTTGTTGACACGCTCGTCCAAGAGTTTGGCCTAAGGATTCAGGAGCGTTTTGAAAACACTGAGTACTTTGCAACCTTGGACGAACATGAGTATATAAACATATTAATAGGTTCAAGGGCATTCTACGAAGGTTGGGATTCAAACAGGCCAAATGTTATTGTGTTTGTCAATATAGGAACAGGGGAGGATGCTAAAAAATTTGTGCTCCAATCAATAGGAAGGGGATTGAGAATCCAACCAACAAAAAATGGCGACAGAAAAAGATTGGAAATGGACAAGAAGTTCAGAAGGTACATTAACATAATAAAACCGATAGAAACACTTTATGTTTGGGGAACCAAAAAGGATGTAATACAGAAAATTCTTGAAGGTGTTAAGACGCTTAAAGAAAGCTCTGGAACTGAGGTAAGATTGTACAAAAATGAACGTAGAATTGCTAACAACCGGGTATTCATACCCGTATTCGTAAAGGTGCCTACAGATCTCGATTTTGACGCAATACAACGGTTTCATCCAATACAAATCTCTGAAAGCGACTACATAGATGCGAGAAACGTTGTTATGAATATGTCAGACGAAATGCTTTACTTTATGTTCTTCTTGAAGAGCAAGAGTGCTGCTAAAAAAATAGAACTGCTGAGAGAAATATTTGACGAAGCAAACAAAATAAGATTCTTTATCATCGAAAGGAACACGAACAAACATATTGGATGGTACAACACAATTCGTACGGTTGTCAAAGCTATTGAAAGAGAGTTTGGTTACAAATACGAGCTGACGTTGTCTTCAGAAGATGAAGAGTACATTCAGCACTACAAAAGGATCGTAATTAGACTTCCAGAGAAGAAAGTAGAAAGAGTAAGTGAGTCAATAAAAGAAGTATACTTTGGCCCAAAAAGACAATCATTTGTACCTGTAGTTATGGAGGATAGTATGGATTTACTAATAAGGTTCATACAAGAGCATTACTACATCCCAGTTTTAGAAGCCTTGAATAGAGAAGCTTTAGCTGGTAAGATACTGGACATTATCAAAGAGAGAAGTGAGATTAATTTTATCGATGACCTCATGTCCGTTTCCGATAGGTTTGAGGTAGATTGGTGGCTATTCAGCAAGATAGTGGAGAAAAAGGATAAAGTTTTCGTTCCTTATCGCACTAAGGAAGGCGAAGAGGCTTATTTCTACCCAGATTTCATTTTCTGGTTTAGAAAAGGAAGTAAGTACCTTGTTGTTTTTGTCGATCCAAAAGGGACAGAGCATACTGATGCTGAAAGAAAGATAGATGGATTCGAAGAACTCTTCGTTGAAAATAGTGTTCCCAAGAAGTTCAAAGCAGAAGGGTATGAAGTTAAAGTCAAGCTGTATCTTTATAAATCAGACCAAAACATAGAAACGCCGAGGAAATATGCTGATTACTGGCTCAACAGCATTGATGATCTCGTGAACCGTGTCAATCAGGAATTTCAAAGCAACTGGTAGTATTCTTTAGAATTGCACAAAAATTCAAACCCCCCCAACTCTCGGGGGATTTTTTACCATGACTTTTCCACTGTGAACTTATAGATTATCTTTCCATACTCATCGGTTTCAGATTCAAGGTCGTACTTTTCGATATCACTTAGGATTTCGAATAGTGTATTCTTGAAGACTTGATATTAAAAAATTGCGCAAAATAAGGAGATATAAAAGAAACGCGAATTCAAATCACAAATTGCCGAAATCAAACCGCGCCACCGGGTAGTGGCGTGGTTGTTATTAACCAATATTGTGAATTATTTGCTCAGCAACGTCTTTGCTTCTTCCAACGTCGGAACTTTTCCACTTAGAACAACTTTTCCATCGATGGCTACTGCTGGTGTCGCAACTACTCCTCTTGAGATTATCTCGTTAATGTCGTCTACTTTTTCAACTGTTGCATCGACGCCGAGTTCTGCAATTGCCATTTCCATGATTTTTACGGTCTGTTTGCATTTTGGACATCCCGAACCAAGTACTTCTACCTTCTTCACCATTTTTGAATCCCTCCTGTTTTGATAGTGATTTATGCCAATAGCCCGTAAATCATTCCAAACAGTGTTGAGAAGAGAATGACTAAGCCAAAGTATGTGAATGCTTTCTTTTTACCAAGAAGTCGAGTAATCACTATCATACTCGGTAAGCTCAAAGAGTTGCCGGCCATAAGTAGTGCCAAAGTAGGACCTTTTGCCATACCAAGCTGTGTAAGGGCTTGCACAATTGGAACTTCTGTAAGCGTTGCAAAGTACATAAAAGCACCTATAACGGAAGCGAAAAATGTCGAAAGTATGTTATTTTTCCCAAGCAAAAATACTACTACATTCTGCGGTAAGAGTTTCGTTATTATTCCAGCAAGAAAGACGCCTATGAACAAGTACGGGAGTATCTTTTTCGCAAAATCCCATGTTTCAGCAATCCATGCTTTTGTTTCGTCTCTTTCAAAGCCGAAGAAGGCCATGCTTAATACTGATATTCCAAGTATTCCTAAACCTGCATTCTTGATTGTGGGGTTTATCTTAAGTCCACTGAATACAAGGAACAAAAGCTGAAGTACGAAGAATACTATAGCTTTTGCACTGCTTGTATTCGCTTCTGCTGTCTGCACGAATCCTCCGCTGCCTTTTCCTTTGTATATAGCTTCCATGACAAGGCCTATTAGTATTGACGCAGTTATTGTTGCAACCATTCTTGCAATTCCAAGGTTCCAACCAAGAACGCGCGCAGTTAAGAATATCGCTGCAATGTTAATCGCTGGACCTGCGAAAAGGAAGGTTGTGGCAGGACCGATTCCAGCACCTTTTTTGTATATGCCACCGAAGATTGGAAGTATTGTACAAGAACAAACTGCAAGAATTGCACCACTAATTGCAGCTAAAGGATATGATATGATTCTTTTTGCATCAGGGCCAAGGAATTTCAGTATGGCATCCTTTTTCAGCATCACAGAAATAGTTCCTGCAATGAAAAAAGCAGGAACAAGGCATAACAAAACGTGCTGCCTTGCGTACTCATTGAGCATCTTGAAACCATTCAGGATGCTCTGCTGGACTATCTCTGAGTCAAACGGAACAAAGTAAAATAACAAGAATACAGCAACAATTAAAACGAAGAGTTTTATTTCGCTCAATCCGAATGCACCTCCTGCTTTTGTTCGGCTTTTAGTAAATCCAACAGTTTGTAAAGAAAGTCGTTTTCCGGTAAGCTATAATACACCGTAGCACCTATTTTCTCAGATTCAATGAGTCCACTTAACCTCAATATGCTCAGATGTTGGGAAAGATTTGGTTGACTGATTCTGATTCTTGGTAGCATCTCGCATACGCACAGTCTTTGATGTTCTCTTAGTAAAAGAAGTATCTGCAATCTAACAGGGTGTCCTAATATTTTGAACATTTCCGCGTACTCGCTAAGTTTGTCCATCTCTTCACCACCTTCCTTAACACTTTCTAATTTCATTATATAAGAATATTCGAATATGTCAATATAGAACTTGAAAGAAAACCGGGCGTCTCTGGAGCCCGGATAGTAGGATGCAATTAGTTCATCTTTTTATAAGTATCATCGTTATATCGTCTTCTTGCAGTCCTGAGGCGCGCTGTGACATTGTTTTTAGGTAGATTTTAGATGGATTATCATCAGAGGAAAGTAAGTTCAGTAAGCCTTCTTTGCCTAACATTCCTGTTTTTGTTTTCATTTCAGTGAGTCCGTCTGTGAACAAAAGTAGGTTCCCACTGGACAAATCATGGGTGTTTATCACCGTTGAATCGTATTCTTCTGATAAACCAAGTCCAACTGGGACAACATTCTTTGTGTCCAGTACGATTTTCTTCGTTACATTAACGGGAGATGGATGTCCCATGTTGATAAAGTGAAAAATTTCTTCATTCAGTTGGCCAATGATACCTGTAAGGTAAATATTTTGAAGGTCAAACTTTTTGAGTTCGTTCTCCAACAAAAATGGTAGTCCGTTAAGTTGTGGATCGAATGCTATTATTTGGTCCAAAATAGTGCGAATGAGCATACTGACAAGTGCGGCGGCAATTCCATGTCCGCTGATATCAATGATACCAATCCATGGAGGATTGTAGTAAATCATATCACCGCCAAGTCCGCTTGAAGGGCGATAAAAGAAGTCAATGTTATCGGTACTCTTTGGAACAAAACTTTCTTGAACCTTTATTGCAACTGCCATGTCTGCGTCTATTTTCTCGGCATCGGTGAATAGTTCGATAGCACCTATAACCTTGTTTTCAACCTTTATTGGCAAGCCTTCCACGGAGAACGGTCGTCTTTTCCCAGACTTTGTAAGTCCATAGACTGCAAAAGGTACCTGAACAGGGATTCCGTTTTTGATAGATTGGTACAAAGGGCACAATTCTGTAGAACACACAGGAATACCGCTTCTATCGACATGATTTAAAACCTGCTGAGCGCACGGTTTACCAATCACCTCAGAAGCCTCGTAACCTGTTAGTTTTGTGGCCTGCTTATTCCAATAAACAATTCGTCTCTCTGTGTCCACAACATATGCTGGGATTTCTATTTCGTCGATGAAATCAATTACTTTTGCGTTTCGTAGGTACTCGATAAGTTCTGAAGAAACCATAGCACCACCACCTATACTTTTCAGTTAAGCTATTCTATAACTGAGATGAGATTGTTTAACCATTCTTTATACAGTGCTTCGTCGAGTAGTTGTTTCTCATCAGGGACTTGGTCAATTAAATGGACTTGGTCATCGCTTGGTGAGTGTTCAACGATTACTTTTGATAAAGGCATAACTATGTAACTTCTCGTGTTGGGAAGGACCTTCCAAAATTCATCTGTGTAAAATGAAAGGTTTGAGAGAATGCTATCTCTTGCACTTTCGGTTGTTAATATTTTGGCAGTTCCGTTCGAAGCTACAAAAGCAAGCAGCGTCTTGTGAGGCGTGTAGAAGCACGAGCTGTCCACAAGAAAATAAACCTTCGCATGAATCCTATCTTGGTCGGGTTCGATAGGGAGCTGTTCCTTTTCAACCTGGCGATATTTGTGGCGTGTTAACAATTTGGGATAAAGATTTGTTGGTTTATCTATGAGCTTTGAAATAATCGCTGAAGGAATGGTGTTGTCGCCGTCATAAGCGTAGCGCAAATCGAAGATTACTTTTTGTATTTCGTTTGATAGTTCTTTGAATATGTTTTCAACAACTTTCATATCTTCCCTTTTTGAAATGCTAAACGTGTTGATCCTCACAACTTTGCACTGTTCAAAGTCGTACAACTCCACAGGGGCGATATGCATAGACTCTTGGAATTCTTTAAAAGAAATGGCTTTTATGTAGGACGTACGCTGGGCAATGGAACCGGGAAGCTGGTACTTGATTTGCAAAGTACTCGCATCGATTATTTTGGGATAGTACGGCAGTAGTTTGTCGACAAATGAGTATTTTTGCTGGAAGTCATCGAGTGTTGGATACAGGCCTTTGTATTTTTCTAATATATCGTCGATAGGGAAACCGTTTATAGCTAATATAACCGAACCAACAGGTATTTCACATTTACTCATCGATACAAAAACTTTTTCGTTGATGTACTTGAATCTCAAAGGCAACACTTTATCCGTAGATTTTAGAGGGACTTCCAAACGCGTCACGTCGTCTTCCAAAAGTGAGAGCATTGGATAAACTGAAAGTGCAAATTCATACGCCGTCTGTCGTCTGTTGATTAATATTTTGGAACTGTTGATTTTTTCTATGGTATTTAGGTCAACAAGGTCAACATGTCTGTCTTTAAGCCATTCTTTGATTACTTCTAAATCTACTTGCAGACCGTACGGCGAGTATCTAAAGTGCTCATATGCATAGATTGCAAATCCACCTATTACAAATACAGCAATTATGAAAATAACTGTGAAATTAAAACCTTTCATTCTCATCCCCACCTCCAATTTGAGACACTCAATTTTATTATACTACTTTCTCAGTAATTGGGTGCAACTGTCCGCGGCTGGTTGGATTGAAAAATGTATTGTGGAGAGTATAATCTTTATAGAGTGCTTGTATTGGGGGCGTTGATATATGAGAAGCTGCACTTTTTTGAGAAGTTTTGTCTTTATTATATTCTTTTACCTATTCGTGTCAGCTAATGTCAATATATCCTTTGCTCAAGCATACGCTGAGTCTAACGAGAAATTCGAAATAAAGCATGAGCTATTTCAAATAGCAAGTTCTGTTGGTTCTCAAATGCCCTTGTTTTCATTAGGTATCCTCTCTTTTGCTTTTGATGAGCCTATTAACGGAGCTTTCCCAAGATCTGATTTTCTTAATGCGCTGAACAATATGAATATTTTCCATTTCGCCGTGCTTTCGGTAGCTGTTGCGGGCTTAGTGCTTCCATTTGACAGTTATACCGCGCTGGCAGTTCTCGAAAGTTTCGTTGTGAGCGCGGCCATTACTGGTGTCGTTAAGTTTCTTGTAGGACGTGCAAGGCCGTATGTTTCTGACAGCCCGTACACTTTTAAGTTCTTTTCCACAGACGAGGCTTACCAATCTTTTCCTTCAGGACACAGTGCACTCAGCTGGGCGATATTTACACCCGTTGCAAAGAAATTTGGTGAGTTCTGGTACAGTATCCCAACGCTGTTTGCGTTGCAAAGACTTTGGTCAAATAATCATTGGTTTTCGGATGTTTATTACGGAAGTCTTATTGGATACACGACAGGTGTTGTCTTTTACGATTCTAAAAGCCAATGATTGGACTAATTGATGGACTGCTGTTATCTTAATGGGGGGATTGCTTTGTTCATATACGAATACGATAAGACGGTACCATTTAATCTGAAAGTTGAAAGAACTGAAAAATACGACCTTTTATCGTACGATACAGTCTACGAGCCTGATATTCCAGAATCAAAGCGTATCTACACATATCGGTTCCATTCAGAAAGTCCGTGGGCAAAGTTGATATTCTTGCACGGGATAGGAAACGGGCATGTACCTTATCTGATGTGGTTTGGTGAATATTTTGCCTCAAGAGGTATTGAGACATTCTTTATGATTCATCCTTACCATATGCAACGCGCAAAACCTGATTGGAACGGTGGCGAGCCGTTTTTCCACCATTCTCCAGCCCACTGCATTGTCAGGTTCCATCAAGCAATTAAAGACGTCCGACGAACTCTTGATTTGATAGAAACGTTTGAGGAAGTAGCGAACCTTCCGACTGGGATTATGGGGTTCAGCTTTGGCGGCATGATAACAGCGATGAGTTTGGCTTTGGATAAGCGTCTGGAGGCTGGAATTATAGCGTTCTCAGGTGGGGACTGGCGCTGGATAAATTGGTATTCACCGTACGTTGAACCAGTTAGAGAGGGCTACAAGAAGTACAGCAATGAGTGGGGCTGTAAGGATGAGGCAAAGTGTGTTGAGTTGAGGAGTGCAAGCAGGAAGAAAGTCCACGCATTGAAAAGTATAGAGGAGATATTCTCGCTTACACCTACGTGCTTCCACTACGACCCCATATCGTATGCGAAGTTTATTAATCAGCCAGTTCTAATGTTCACCGGTGTGTTCGATAAGGTTATACCTCATCAAGCATCCAACGGATTTTACAGATTGCTACCGAATGCTAAAAAAATTCCTGTACCATCAGGGCACAAGTCGTCTTATTTGTTTAGAAGATTCATTGGTAAGGCAAGCGAGAAGTTCCTAAAGGAGCATTTGGTCGAAAAGAGAACTCAAAACCTCAGCTCAAAAGCTATTTAAGGATGTCTTGGCAAACGTTGATAGTGTCTCATGGATAGCCCTTCAATCGTAGTCCTAGAAGAAACCAAAGTTTGCTGAGGATAACAACGGTTATGATTAGAATGACAAGTACAGCAACAAGCACACTCCCGCGTCTGAACTTTAAATTCGTGTCTGAGGAAGTAGATTTCCTTAACTTCATGGAATTTTCCCCCATCCACAGAAATGTTGCACAGCCCCCAATGTTAGTATATCACAAAATACGAAAAATCCCCTGACCTTAGGCCAGGGGATTTTTCTGGTAGAGTTATGATTATTCTCTAAAGAACGTCAGATATGCGATAAAGAGGATTGCGAGCATCCATGTGAACCAGTGGACTTCTTTGCGCTTTCCAGAGAGCGTTTTGACGATAGGATATGTTATTATTCCAAGGGCAATACCGTTTGCAATTGAGTACGTGAACGGAATCATCGTAAGTGTGACAAACGCAGGAACCGCATCGGTTATATCATCCCATTTGATGTTCAAAAGGCTCTTAACCATGAGGACGCCGACGAATATGAGAGCTGGGGCTGTTGCTGCTGCTGGTACGGTCAGTGCAAGTGGCGAGAAGAACAACATGGCAAGCATGAGTAAGGCAACGACAACAGCGGTTAAGCCAGTCCTTCCTCCAACTGCAATACCTGTGCTACTTTCAATGTAAGTTGTAACTGTCGAAGTTCCAAAAAGAGCTCCTACAACGGTTCCTATTGCGTCTGCAAGATACGCCCTTGTTCCTCTCTCGAGCTCGCCGTTCTTCTTTGTGAATCCAGTACCTTCAGCAAGTCCAGTTAGAGTTCCCAATGTGTCAAAAAAGTCAACGAAGAAGAAGGTTCCAACAACAACCCAGAAAGTGCCCGAAAGCAGCGTCTGTGCATCAAATCTAAGTTTGAGGAATGTTGGAGATATATCGGGTATTTTGCCTATTATTCCTTGATAGTGAGTAACATTGAAGAGAGGAGTTGCACCAATTATCGTTGTGAAAATGATACCAAGAAGAATAGAGCCTGGAACATTCAAGGCGAACAGAACAACGGTTATAAAGAATCCTACGATGGCAAGTAATGTGTCTGGTCTGTTCAGATGACCGAGCGTTACAGCCGTTACCGGATCGGCCATGACAATCCCAGCATTTTTCATACCTATCAAAGCGATGAACAGTCCAATACCTGCACCAGTTGCCGCTTTCACTGGTTGTGGAACTGCTTTTGCAACGAACGCTCTGGCACCTGTTACCGTTAGGAAGACAAATATGAGACCTTCGATGAAAACCGCGGTTAAAGCTAACTGCCAAGGAATGCCGAGCTTCAAACACACTGTGTAGGTAAAGTAGGCATTGAGCCCCATACCAGGTGCAAGTGCGAATGGGTAATTTGCAAACAATCCCATGATGAGCGTTGCAATGGCACCGCCAGCTATCGTTGCGACCATAAATGCACCGTAGTATGTGTTGTAAAGAGCTTGGTCGAGAACTTTTCCAGTTTGGTCAAATATGCCTGGGATAGCTTGGACAAGGATGGATGGGTTGACAAAGACGATGTAAGCCATCGTCAGGAACGTGGTAATACCTGCCACGATCTCTCTTCGGACCGTGGAACCTACCTGTGAAATACCGAAGTACCTGTCGACACTTTCCATGCTCTTTCCCCCCACGCTAAGATTTTGGGAATTCTTACTGGGAAACTTTGTTTTTCTCTCTCTTGTTTCCCAGTTTTCTTTATACTATCCTATTTCAATTTAATCTTTGTTTTGTTCTCAAACTCTACAACGACACCATCAACGATTATATGGTCGATATCAGTGCCCTCGACCATTTGGATAATTGCATCCTCAAGGTCCTTCTTTTCTTTGTTCAGCTCTTTGATTGTCTCTTTCACTCTCAAGTACCTTCTCACGAAGTTTTCGAGTGTTTGCAAAAACTGTTCTTTCTGCGCATCGTTGATAATTTCTGCCATGTTATAACACCTCACTTATTTTTTCTACAACGAATTGAACTTCTTCATCGGTTAGTTCTGGGAATATTGGTAGCGCAAGTGTCGTTTTTGATAACCTTTCTGCAACCGGGAAATCCCCTTCCTTGTAACCGTATTCGCTGAAACACTTCTGTAAATGCAGAGGAAGTGGATAATACAATGCAGTGCCGATTTCGTTCTTGGTCAAGTGTTCCTTGACCCTATCTCTTGCTTTTTCATCTTCAAATTCAACAACGTACTGGTGATAAACGTGTACTTTATAATCTTTTTCTTCCACTTTTGGATATTTCACAGGGAGTTTCTTTTCTTCAAAGAGCTTTTGATAAAGCTTTGCTATTTCTATCCTTCTTTGTGTCCATTCGTCTAAATATTTAAGTTTGATGCTGAGTATCGCCGCGTGCATGGAATCGAGTCGTGAATTGTAGCCAACCATTTCATGGTAGTACTTTCTTTTTGAACCGTGCTGTCGCAGCATCCTTGCACGTTCAGCTAATTCGTCATCGTTTGTTACTATCGCACCTGCGTCGCCATAAGCACCAAGGTTTTTCGTTGGGAAGAAAGAAAAAATACCAATATCACCAAATGTTCCTGATTTTTTGACGATATTGCCGATTTTGCCTTCGCTTCCTATCGATTGCGCGGCATCCTCCAATATTTTAACACCAAACCTCTGTTTGAGAAAGTCCATTTTTTCAAAATCAACTGTTCGGCCGAATAAATGAACGGGTATAACAACCTTCACTTTTTCTTTCTTTAGCACGCTTTCAACTTGATCAAGGTTAATATTGTATGTGTCGGGTTCTACATCTACGAATATGGGAACACCACCGTTCCTGACGATACAAGAAGCCGTGGCGAAGAAGGTGTACGGTGTGGTTACGACCTTTTCACCTTTCTCTATTCCAATGGCATGGAGAGAGATAACTAATGCATCGCTTCCGTTTGCTACTCCGATAGCGTGCTTAACATTTAAATATTCAGCGAGTTCTTTTTCAAATTTTTCTACAGCAGGGCCAAGTATAACTCTTCCGTCTGATAGAACTTGGTCCAGAGCCTCTAAGACTTCGCTTCTAATTTTCTGGTACTGTCTTGTCAAATCAAAGAGAGGAATCATATGAACGACCTCCTACATAAAAATATGGTATAAATAATTTAGCTTAAAAAAATTGAGGGCAGGACAACTTATGTCACCTTGGCTTTTAAGCCATTTAAGGAGTCTGTTGCCTGCCTTTAACCATGATTAGTTGGTTGGGCTTTCAGCCCTCGTCAGCATGGAGGATTGGTTCAGCAGGCTCCCTGCCCTCATCATTCGAAAGGAGGATTTTTCATGGATAACTTCCCTGTTTTCGTCGGCATCGATGTTTCCAAGGATAAGTTCAACGTCTGCGCTATCTCTAATCCCAGTTCCATCATCTTCGAATCTTCTTTCGATATGTCCCAGCAAGGCTTTTCCTCCTTCGCAAACAAACTCTCTGCCTTCCCAAAACAATCCATCATCATCGCTATGGAATCTACTGGCTGTTATCATCTCAACCTTCTGGCTTTCCTTTCTTCCAACGACTTTGCTTGCGCTGTTTTTAATCCTCTAACTGTTAAAAACTTTGCTTCTCTTCGAAAGACCAAAACCGACAAAATCGATGCTCGCATTATCGCTACTGCTTTGTTTTACCTACAACATCAAATTCCTTCTTCTGCTTTTGTCAACTCTGAGCTTCGTGATATTGTCAGAGCACGCGAAAACATTATCCACCGCATCGCAAAAGTTAAAGGCAATATCGAAAAACTGCTCAACGTTCTTTTCCCTGAACTCGAAAGAGTTACCAATATCTACAGTGACACTATCCTCAATCTTCTTTCTCATTTCCCTTCTGCCAAGGCTATTCAAAAGGCTCGTAATCTGGATGTGTTCTTTTCCAAAGACCGTGGCAGAAGTACAAAACTTAATGCTCAAAAACTTAAAGAACTCGCTAATAACTCGATTGCTCAATATTGGCCGATGAAAGAAAAGATTCTTGTGCAAAATATCAAAGAACTACAATTTTTACAGCAACAGCTTGAAGAATACGACAAGATGATGAAAGAATATTGCGAATGTAGTGCGATAAACCTTGATATCGAGATACTCACGTCAATACCAGGTATTGGTGAAAACAGCGCGATGCATTTCTTGGCAGAAGTTGGAGATATCTCAAGATTTAGTACATACAAAAAACTCATTGCGTATTGTGGACTCGATCCAAGCATTGCCCAATCAGGCAAAAGCAAAGTAGAAGGACACATATCGAAAAGGGGCAATGCCCACCTAAGACGAATACTATGGCTAATGGCAGTGAGTGTAGTGATTCACAACGAATATTTCCGAACATACTATGAACGAAAAAGGCAGCAAGGTTTACCGTACAAAAAAGCGATAATGTCAGTAGTACACAAGTTATTGCGAACGTTGTACGCAATGTTGAGAAAGAAAGAGAAGTTCAATATTGATTATGCTATCTCACACTCAAAACAAAAATTTAATTTTGCATAGTTGACTCCTTCTAAAATTGTTATTTTACGTGCGAGTAACTTATTTTGCAGTGTTCTTCAGAAAACATTAGTCGCACAAATTCGACGTTCCTGAAATTCACATAGATGTCGTATCCTGTGTTTTCTTCAATGAACTGCAGAATGCTCTTTCCCTCACCAACTGGTTGGAAATCGTTAGGTATATGAATGAATTGTTCCATCCCTATTTTGGACTGTTTTAGCGGTTTTGCGTATAGTTTGTACGCCCCAACTTGCTTTTCAAAAGCACTTAAATACTGCTCAGCAATGGTGTGGTTCTTCATGTTTAGATAAAGCATTCCTAAAAAGAGTTTACCTTCTGGTGTTCTTTCGAATCTTCTTATTTTGTTCAAATCAACTTGATATCCTGCGAGAAATTTCCTAGCCTCTACAGCCAACTGACCGAACACACACCACTCAGGAGCAGTTATCGTTTCGCCACGCAAGTAAGCTTTATGGACGTTCAGACAAGTATGATTTTGGATAGGATAATCCCTGCTGCTATCGATATACACTCCCAAAAGCACCATTAGTGAAGCAAAACCTTTTTCACGAACTGCGGCGGCCAAGCTATCTTCGCTTGCTTTCCCCAGGTACAGTTCGTAAATTAGATTCCATATTGTTGACTTTCTTGAAAGCAGTATCAATAGTTTTTCGATCCCTTCACCTGTTCCCTTAAGTAGCTCCCTCTCGAGTAAAAGAAGTAGTGAGTAAATCTGCTCAGGATATGTCTTTAAGAACATCACGGCTTCTTGAGATATATCCTCGCCGTTGTACATCGCTGCCAGCAATGTGTTGTATTTTGCTTCGACACCAGTTGCTTGTTGAAAAGACTCTTTTGCTTTTGCTATATTTCCCTCAAGTAGCCGCGACAAACCTTCATAGATGATTTTCAAATTCATGTTCGTTGTTTTGTTCATGAAGGTCCTAAGTGTTTTGATGACGTCGTCAATGCTTGCGTCATAATCCTGGCAGTTTATGTCGTAAAGCGTTAAACTCTTCTCTTCTGATAAATGGGCTGTTGTGACAACGCTTTCTTTTAGCTTCTTAATTGTTTCCTCGTCGGTACTCGCAACTTTTTGTTTCTCACTTTTCTTCTCTTTTAGTAAGCCTTTCTTTTTCAAATCTTTTTCAAGTTCCTCTTTGAGCTTTAATAAATTTTTGAGTTTTTCATCTTCATTTTCAAAACCACCAGACATATTATCACCTCTTATCGCATCTTGCTATACCTATATTATTGTCTTAAGCGTTGCATGATACTGTAGTAGGTATTTCCTATTACAACATGGTCATGGACCGTTATCCCCAGAAGTTTTCCAGCTTCAATGATACGCTTTGTGATTTCTACATCGTCTTCACTTGGCGTTGGGTCACCTGATGGATGATTGTGAACAATGATTACGCCGTGTGCATTTCTTAAAATGGCTTCTCTAAAGACATCTCGCGGATGAACTATAGACGTCGTCAATGTGCCTTTCGAGATATCTGAAGAGCCGATGATTTTTAGTTTTGAGTCAAGGAATATAACCCTCACAACTTCTTGTGGCAAATTCTGCATATCCAAGCAGTATTGAAAAACGTGCTCAGGTGAACTTAGTGATTTCTCCGTATTTCTTATTTCTTCTTTTACTAATCTCTTCGCTATCTCCAATGCCGCAAGCAGTGTTACTATTTTGACCATTCCAAGACCTTTTACTTTTTTTAAGTCTTGTATCGTTGCCCTTGATAATTTGTACAAACTCTTTCCGTGCCGTTCATATATTTCTTTCGCAACTGTTAAGACGTTCTTGTTTTTCGTTCCTGTTCGCAAAAGTATCGCAATTAGTTCTTCAGTACCAAGAGACTGCGGGCCTTCCTTAAGTAATCTTTCCCTCGGACCATTTTCGAGTGGCATATTTCTCTATGACCCCCCTATCAAATAGTACCTGCCACAGCTTTGGCATAGGTAATCCCACAACGTTTGTATAATCCCCCACGATTTTTTCTACAAAAACACCACCGAGTCCTTGTATACCATATGCACCAGCTTTGTCTAACGGTTCACCTGTAGAAATATAGTACGAAATTTCTGAGTCGCTCAAATTTCTGAACTTGACTTCTGTTTCTTCGAAGAATTTTATCTCTTCATTGGATATTTTAACATACACTCCCGTGAAAACCTTGTGCCAATTTCCAGAAAGTTTTCTGAGCATCCTCCATGCATCTTTTTCATTTAGAGGTTTGCCGAGTACCTCTCCCTCTAACCAGACAATCGTATCGGCTGCGATAATTGCATCGACTTGGTCAAGAGCTAATTCATTCATTTGGCTTCTTACTACTAATTTCTCAAGAACATTTCTTCCTTTCAGTTCCGCAAGGTGTATAACTACCGAGGCAGGATCGTAAACTCTGTTCTCAGGGAGATGTTCGTCAACATCAGGTTTGACTACCTCGAAAGGCAAATTGAGTAAAGACATTAAGTGAACTCTCCTTGGCGAGGAACTACCGAGTACTATCAAGGCGATACCTCCTACAATTATACGATTTAGTATGATTCAAACTTTTCGTATCAGAACTTCAAGTCATACCATATGTTTTTGATATCCGTATTGTAATCCTTAAATTTATCTTTTGAGCAGACAACACCTTTTACCTCTTTTGCAAGGCCCAGTATCAGTTCATCGGCAGGTGAGTGATAGTAGGTGCGTTTGTAATTGAAATAATTCGTTCGAAATTTATATTTTGCGTTAGCATCGAAGACCAGATAGAACGGGAAATAGGTGGGAGCCAATCTTGAAATGTGCTCCAGAAGTGAATCGATCTTGTCAGGTCCTCTCAATTCAGGTGCAAGAAGAACGTTATTTCCATCTATTATAACGGGGATATTCTGCTCCTTCGAGCTCAAAACCTTCCACACGTAAGGATGGACCTTCTTCTTTATTTCACTCTTTTCTATTGGGCTTAGGTATTCAACAAAATCTTTAACCCAAAGGTATTCTTCCAAATTTTCCGGATTAACTTTGAAAATGGCCTCCTTAACATCCTTCAAGAAAGTTTCGCTTTCAACACTTTCGATGGCGTAAAGTTGAAGAAAGTTCTCTAGTTTTATCTCTTTTAGTTTTAGACGCTTTTTCGAAATGAATGCCTTGTAGTTCTCTATTCGTTCGTTTGGAAAAGGATATGCAGAAGGCTTTGCCCAAAATAGAATTTCGAAAAGTACATACCGCGATATCCTATTTTTTTCAAACTCCGCTATTTTTATCTCAATATTCTCTTGAATATTAAAAAGGCTATCAAGCAGAAATGAAAAAATAATAGGATTGATTTTTCTCAATCCTTGACTATCGGGATGTTCAAAATTGTTGATTAGCACTTCTACTTTAGCCCTATCGATATTTTTATAGTTTTTCAAAATATCTACAATAACCTTTCGCTTAATCTCTAGGCTCTTTAGTCGTTCCAAGTAAGACTGGTCGTATATATCCGTACTTCTTGAGTTTTTTGGCAACATACCACTCCCTAAAACGTCACTTGAAAAACGGGTTTAGTTCAAACAATCTCTTAATTGTAACGAGCTCACCGTGTCCTGGGCATATATACCACTCTTCGGGGAAAGATTTGAAAAGGTCTCTCAACCTTTTTATTGTTGCTGTCATTTGCTTTCTCATTGCAGCTTGTTCCGATTTATCTACATAGAGATCCACTCTACCGATGGAATTTGAAAAGACCACATCACCTGTAAAGATGACTCCATCGAAGATTACTATCCTTGACCCCGGTGTGTGCCCTGGTGCCAACACAGTTTGAAAATATTCGTCTATATTATACCACTCTACTTCAAAAGCGAAAGGTTCTGTAAAAAACACTGAAAGGTTTGATGTTGGATCCGTGAGTGCGATACTATCCTCAGGCGAAACGTACACCTTTTCAAATTCGATTTCGGGAAGTCCACTTATGTGATCGTAGTGACCATGCGTAATGATAACATCTACCCTTTCTTCTTCTCCGAGGAACTCACCAATTCCAAAACCCGGGTCAATAACATGAATTATATCGTCTAATTTGAATTTGTAAGTGTTGGTCTCGAATTCCCCAGATGTCTTTAAGATTTCGATTGATGAAACGCTGAGTTTTGTAAGGTTCATGAGGAGCCCTCCTTGTATAGTAAAAGTTCCGACTTTTAGATGAAAAACCTGTACAAAATATTTGCTGAAAATCCAGCAACTATTCCACCAATTGTGTGCGATACAATTGCTTTACTTGTGAGGTACCGGTATCCTAATGCATCCATCATGCCTACATGTGTGCTAAGATATCCGCTCCAAGTCATTCCCACAGCTGTGAAGACAGCTACGTCGCTCGGTTTGAGTAATCCGTGTTCTAAGAATTTTGGAACTAGTGCGAGTGCTGCACCTGTTGAACCAAGGCAAGTGATGGGGAATGCGATAAGCTGTGGACTATCAAATCCAAAGAGAGCCTTAATCGGCCAGTATAGTAACTTACCAAGTTTGTCAAAAAGTGCAATACCCTCGTAAGGTAAACCTTGATAGCCAACTGCCGGATTCTTTGGACCGAATGTGAGCATCATGACCAGTGTGCTTATGACAAGCACACCTGGGATTATGCCAAGGCCTATGTCAACACCTGTCTTACCGCCATCAAGCATGGCTTCAAGTAACCTTTCAAACGCGTTACCTTCGCGTACGTCCCTAAGGTGCGGAACACTCTTGTCAACATCTTTATGAACACTTCCCAAACGTCTCTTAGTCCAGAAAGAAAATAACCTAACACTCACAATGCTACCAATGATTGTAGCTATATTTCCTACTACAACCGCTGGGAGTAAATTCATGCCAGTCTTACCACCTTGTGCGATGAAAAATGTTGAAACTATCATACCCATTCCAAATGATGTTCCTAGGTTGCACAGCAACGGTTCCTGCCATTTTTCAAAATGTGAAATGAACGCTTTATCTTTCGCAAGAGCAATTATTGCAGGGTTATCCGAAAAGTAAGTCGATATTATTCCCATCGCTGCGACGCCGGGAAGACCATACAGAGGGCGCATCAGTTTGTCGAGTAGCAGGTGAACCCAATGCACTATACCAAATTCATATAACAATCCAGCAAAAGCACCTGTCAGAACGGCAACGGCCATGATGAAAAAGACCGTGTTGAGCAGCAGGTCGTGCGCGGTTGCCATGAGTGTTTTGAAAAAGTTCGCACTACCCATAACAGCGATAAAGCCCCAGAGGAATATGAGTACAATGGCCAAGAAAATAAAGCTTTCCAATGAAAAGATAAGCTTCTTCTGCACAAGACTACCTCCCTTTAACTTTCTACTTCTTAAGCTCATAATGGAAGTCTATCATCTACAGGGAACATAGTCAAAACTTTTTGAAATGAAAAATCAGAAATGTATTCTTTTTAATCGCAGGATAGTAATTAATGTTTTGTAGCACTCAACGGCACTTCTGTATGGTATAATTAATGATAAAGAAGTGAAAAAAGATAAATAAGGAGGGGGCTTTTGTGTTAAAAAAATCCGAATTGAAAAACTTTTTCAAATCTCCAGAGTATAGTCCCATGACGTTCAAAGAATTGTGCAGGCATTTTGAAATCACTGAGCAAAGTGACAAACAAAAACTCAAAGCGATGCTCGAAGATTTAGTCAATCAAGGGTACATTTTCAGAGGCGACGACGGGAGATACACGCTAACTAAAGGGAATCTGCTCACTGGAATAATTGAGTTCACAAGAAGCGGTAATCTCGCTTTCGTAACGACCGATGACGGGTCAGAAATCGCTGTTCCTGTTGAGAAAACAAATTATGCAATGCACAAAGATAAGGTTTTAGTCCAGATTATAGGAAAATGGTACGAATTACCGGAAGGGAGAGTTGTCAAAGTACTCGAGAGAGGGATTAAGCAATTCGTCGGCGTTTTCCAAACAAGAGGACAATTTGCTTTCGTCATCCCCGATGATCCGAAACTGCCGTTCGAGTTCTCTATCCCAGTCGAGGAGATAAATGGTGCGAAACCTGGAATGAAGGTTGTCGCTGAAATCATCAGATATCCATCTCCAACGAAATCTCCTCAAGCGCGCGTGGTTGAAGTGCTTGGAAAAGTCGAAGACCCGGCTACTGATTTCCCAACAGTTGTTATTAAGCACAATCTCCCCGTCGAATTTCCGGAAGAAGTGCTTAAAGAAGCTGCTGCTTTACCAGATAGCGTTCAAGAAGAAGACCTGGAAGGTAGATGGGATTTTAGGAATGAAGTGATAGTAACAATAGACGGACCTGATGCAAAGGATTTTGACGATGCGGTACAGGTAAAGAAGCTCCCAAACGGTAATTACCTTCTTGGTGTACACATTGCAGATGTATCACATTACGTAAAACCGGGGACTGCACTGGATAACGAGGCGTACAACAGAGCAACGAGTGTTTACTTAGCAGATAGGGTTATCCCTATGCTACCATTCAAACTTTCGAACGGTTTGTGTAGCCTTGTGCAAGGTGAAGATAGGCTTGTGATGTCGTTGATTATGGAAATCAACAAACAAGGTGACGTTGTAGACTACAAGGTTGGAAACGGGGTGATCCGAAGTTACAGAAGGCTCGTGTACGATGATGTCAATGCCTTCCTTGAGGGCAGAACAGAAGGTGATAAACTCAAAGACTTGGCCGAACACATATATTTGATGAAAGAATTGAAAGACATTCTGAGGGAGAACAGAAGAAGAAGGGGTGCTATACTCGACATCGAAGGCGATGAGGTAAAAATCATCCTTGATGAGAAGGGTCACGCAGTTGATATAGTACCGAGAAGACGCGGTGAGTCCGAGGTAATTATCGAAGAGTTCATGATAAAGGCAAATGAAACCGTTGCCGAAATATTCCACAACGCGGGCATTCCTTTTATATACAGAATACACGAAGAACCAGATTTTGATACGATGCTCCAGTTAAAGAACTACCTAAGTGCGCTGGGGATAAAAATGAAACTCCCGCAACAAATACACCCAAGAGTTCTCCAAGAACTTCTTGAAAAGACAAAGGACCACCCTCTCAGAAGCAGTATCCAAAGGCTCTTGGTTCGTTCAATGAAACGCGCGATATATTCACCGAGCAATGTGGGACATTTTGGCCTTGCATCAGAAGCTTATACTCACTTCACTTCACCAATTAGAAGGTATCCAGACTTGATTGTCCACAGATTGCTGAAGCTGTACTTGGAAACTGGTGGCGCAATATCTAAAAAGGAGCTTAAAAAGCTCGAAAAGTACCTCGCCAAGGCTGCTGTTCACTGCAGCAAGAGAGAAAGGGTTGCCGATGAGGCAGAGTGGGATTACGAGGCATTGAAGAAGATCGATTACATCTCAAGGCACATTGGTGAAGTGTACGATGTTGTTGTAACATCGGTCACAAAGTTCGGTATGTTTGTTGAAATACCTGATAAATATATCTCCGGTTTAATCCACGTTTCAACTCTTGATGATTACTATTACTACGATGAGGTCAAAAGCATTCTCGTCGGTAAACGAACTGGAACGGTTTATAGGATCGGTGACGTGCTGAAAGCGAAAGTTGTAAGAGCAGATAAGGTGAGAATGGAGATCGATTTTGAAATAGCTTCAGCTGAAGACCTTAAAAAGCTTGAGAAACAAAAATCGGGTAAATCAATCCAGGCAGAAAGTGAATCAGAAATAGATAAGCTTATAGAAGGCGTGAAAATCAAGGAGAAACCAAGTAAGAAAAAGGATAAGAAGGATAAAAGAGGGGATGGCGATGGTTCCAGAAAAAATAAGGGAAGAGGTAGAAAAGCTAAGAAGAGAGATTGAGTATCATAACTATCGTTACTACGTTTTGGCAAGCCCAGTTATAACCGATGAAGAATATGATAAATTAATGCAAAGGCTTATCGAGCTTGAGGAAAAATATCCGGAACTCAGAACGCCAGATTCACCAACCCAGAGGGTTGGTGGTCAGCCTATTGAAGGTTTTGAAACAGTTGAGCACAGCGAACCAATGCTGAGCTTGGATAACACCTATAACGAGGCTGAAATACTGAACTTCCATGAGCGCGTCAGAAAAACGGTTGGAGATGTTGAGTACGTTGCCGAACTGAAAATAGATGGAGTTTCCATTGCTCTCAGGTACGAGAACGGATTGTTGTTAAAAGCAATTACAAGAGGTGACGGATTAAAAGGTGACGATGTTACAGCTAACGTGAAGACCGTGAAATCTATCCCTCTTAGACTGCCGGAGCCGATTACGATAGAAGTTCGTGGCGAAATATTCATGCCCGTGAGTTACTTTGAAGAGTACAACCAGCAAAGGGAAGAAGAAGGCCTTGCGCCCTTCGCAAATCCAAGGAATGCAACTGCAGGTACGCTCCATCTATTAGATCCGGCAGAAGTTGCAAAGAGAAATTTGGACTCGTTCATGTACTACGTAGTTAAACCACAGCAGTATGGGTTGAAGAGTCAGTGGGAGGCCTTGGAATTTCTCAAAAAATTACACTTCAAAGTAAACCCACACAACAAACTGTGTGAGTCGATAGAAGAGGTCATTGAGTACTGGCGCAAGTGGTCCAAGGAAAGAAGCAATCTTGAATACTGGATCGATGGTGTAGTTGTAAAGGTAAATGATTTTGAAAAACAAAATGAACTTGGCTGGACTGCAAAATCACCGCGTTGGGCTATCGCATTTAAATTCCCCGCTCAACAAGCACGGACAAAAATTATAGCTGTGTCCTATCAAGTGGGCCGCACAGGTGTGATAACTCCTGTTGCCGAATTCGAGCCCGTTGAACTCGAGGGTACTATCATTAAAAGAGCTTCTTTGCATAATTTTGACTATATAAAGGAAAAAGACATAAAAATAGGTGATTATGTTTTGATAGAAAAAGCCGGGGGTATAATTCCTCAGGTCGTCCATGTGGTTAAAGACTTAAGAACTGGGCAGGAACAACCTATAACCGTTCCCGACAACTGTCCTGTATGTGGTGGTCCCGTAGGAAAGGAATCAAAGGAATACGTTGCGTACAAATGTTTAAATCCACACTGTCCGGCGAAGTTGAAAAGACATTTGGAGGTTTTCGTTTCGAGGCAGGCACTCGATATACAAGGTCTCGGACCGAAAATTATTTCAAAGATCGTTGATGCAGGTTTAGTTAAAGACATAGCTGATATATTCTACTTGACAGTTTTTGACCTCGCACAAATTAGTGGTCTTGGACCTAAGATGATTTCAAACATACTATCGCAAATTGAGAAAGCAAAATCCGTGAGTTTTGACAGATTGATTGTTGGACTTGGAATTCCTGGTGTTGGTGAGCGCACAGCCAAGATATTGGCAAGGAAATTCCGCTCGCTGGATGAACTCACGAATTCTACAATAGCTGATTTATTGTTAATAGAGGGCATAGGTGAGGACACAGCAAAGAGTATATACGACTATTTCAAACTTCCAAAGACGAAGGAAATTATAGAAAAACTTAAAAAGGCTGGTGTGAACACAAAGAGCGATATCGAAGTCAAGGAAGATGTGCTAACTGGTTTAACTTTTTGCGTAACAGGAACGCTTAAATCTTTCTCAAGGGAAGAAATAAAGAGATTCATCGAATCTTTAGGTGGTCACTTCACCGATAATATTTCCAAGAAAACGGATTATCTAATCGTTGGTGAAAACCCCGGAAGTAAGCTACAAAAAGCGCAGAAATATGGGGTCAAAACCATAACTGAAGACGAATTTCTACAAATGGTAGAAGAAAGAAGAGCGCAAAAGGGTGGACAACAGGAATGAGCCAAAAAGAAAAAGTTTTTGCTCTTTTGATGTTTGGTGGCATTGGTTCACGATTTGGCTGGGATAAACCTAAACAGTTCTACGTTATCGACGAAATTCGCAATAAAACTCTGTTGGAATTCGTTGTTGAAAAGTTTGTTAATTTCAAGCTTTTTGATAGAATAATTATTGTCTGTCCCGAAAACTATTTGAGTGAATCAAAGACATTGCTTAGTGATTACATTAATCTGGTTGATTTTGTTACTGGCGGGGGCACTAGAGAACACTCCGTTTGGAACGGACTAAACTTTTTAAAAGATTTAGCAGGTCAAGAGGATATCGTTGTTATTCACGATGGGGCAAGACCTCTTGTAAGTAAGAAGATTGTTCAGCAAAATATAGAGGCTGCAAGTGGATATGGAGCTGTGGTGACTGCGATAAACACGACGGAGACAGTAAGCTATTCGGAAGACGGGAGTAAGGTCGATGAAATAATTCCACGCAGTAAGGTGTTTATCCATCAAACACCGCAAAGTTTCAAGTATCACCTTATCAAATCAGCTATGGAGTCCCAATTAGATTCTTTGCATCTTTTTACCGACGAAGCGTCGATAGTATTAAACGCAGGGCATGATGTTTACTACGTCACTGGAAGCAGGTTAAACCTAAAAGTTACAACAATGGAGGATATGATTTTTCTTAAAAGACACTTGGAAGATGATAGTCTTATCTAAGGAGACGCAATAATCTTAGCCGATATAGGAGGAGATTTGCTTGGATGTAAAGAAGATTCTGAAAAACGTACTAATAGCACTGGTAATAGGAATAGCCATAGTGAATATCATAGGCATCTTCTTTGCAAAACAGAATCCGATAATAGCGCTCAAGACCTATCCTTTTAAAGCCGTTCTGGTTCTCATACTTTTACTTAGTTTGGATTATGCTTCACAGTCCATAAGAACGGTAATAGTCTTGCGTAGTTTGGGCTACAAAATAACATTCTTTCAATCCCTTGAGAACTTTTTTCTTACCGTGTTCTTTTCCTTCGTAACCCCAATGTCAATAGGTGGTCAACCTCTGCAGATCTACCATTTTACCAAATTGGGAATTCCCTCCCACGAAGCTACTAACATTTCTTTGACGCGAATGTTCGAAGGTGTGTTTATTACATTTACAGTAAACATGATAATGTTGAAAACAATACTCAGAGAACTTAAAAACACAGTAGGTTTGTCCGTGATAATGGTTGGCTTTTTAGTTACGCTGGGAATAACAGTTGCAGGTATTTTAGCTTTTACTAACAAGAATTTTCTTTTCTCTGCTTTTAAATTCTTCTCACGGATGACGAAATCAAAGAAACTTGAGGAAAAAGAGAAAAAGGCATTAGAATGGCTTGACAAAATGACAAAGTCCACAAAAGAACTGTTTCGCAAAAACTACTGGACCCTAATAATAGATTTCGTACTCGGGTTGGTGATATCGCCTATCCCGGCGTTTATGCTGAAATACTCTATCGAAGCGGTGAGCAGTGTAAAAGTGCCACTTACAGTTATCTGGGGTGCGTTTAACATGCTTAACACTATAGTGTTTTATATCCCAACACCAGGTTCAAGTGGCGGTGTTGAGGGTTTTTACCAACTGATTTTCTCCCATCTCTACGATCCGAAATCTGCAATGACTGGGATATTTGTATTCAGGCTTGTAACTTATTATCTAATTATACTACTTGGAGTTTTCTTTATGTGGAGATTTGCAAGATTCAGGGAGGAGGTGTCGCACGTTGATGGAGTCAAGAATGAAAATGAATCAATCCAATCTTCTGTGGATGATAATAAGTGATTCGCATGATAACATATCCAATGCGAAAAAATTTATGGAAATAGCGAGACAAAGAGGAGTTACCCACATATACCATTTAGGAGATATCGTTTCACCTTTTATGGCTCCGTACTTTCTTGCAGAAGAAATCAAGTTCTTCGGGATATTTGGTAACAACGATGGTGAGAAATTATTCCTGATGCAAAAATTTCAAAACACGCTTCACAACCAACCGTACGAAAAAGAAGAAGAAGGTTTCAGAATTTTTCTTATGCATGAACCGTACGCGCTGCTTCCTGCAATAAAGTCCCAGTTGTACGACTTCGTGTTTTACGGTCATACACACCAATTGGATATTAGAACTGAAGGAAGAACATTGGTGATTAACCCAGGCGAATCCTGTGGCTACCTCACTGGAAGGGCTACGGCTGTTATTCTTAGGCCTGAAACACGTGAGTATGAAGTCATCGAGATTTAGGGTTTTTAGAAAAAGTTTATCAGTAGTCAGTAATGCGTTTGAAAGTTTCCTCGAAAACCTCCTAAATCTGGTCACGGATACTGAGTGTATAGTTTGTGGTTCACCAAGCCATGGAAAAAGGCTTTGCACTGAATGTGCATTAGTTATAGACGGACCTCCTGCTGTAACGACCAAGAGAATTGGTACAGCTTCAGTACACTATTTTGGATTCTACGAGGAAAGGCTCAGGGAGTTCATAATATCCTACAAATTCAAAAATCATCACTCGCTTGCCAAAGCTTTTGCAAAAATGCTTTACAGTACCATTCAATCAAACAAGCTTTCAATAGACCTAATCACTTACGTGCCAGCTACAAGGAGTGCAAAGAAGAAACGTGGATACGACCATATGAGACTGATAGCAAAAGAGCTCGAAGTCATATCAGGTCTACCTTCGATAGACGCATTAAGAGCCGTCCGTGAAACCGACCAATTGCTAACAAATGATAGAGCAGAAGCTGTTAAGGGGAAGTTCGCTTTAACGGATAATTCGACGTATCTGAACGGCAAAAAAGTGCTTTTAATAGACGATGTTTTAACAACGGGGAATACTATGCTGGAAGCTGCGAAAATCTTGAAAGGTGCAAAACCAAAGGAAATCTATCTTTGTGTGATAGCTCTAAACAGGGGTTAATAAAAAGTCATAAGGTGTTGGGAGGGAATCGTATGGATAATGCTCATAACATGCAAGAGGTATACATAACAGAGAACACAAGTTTTGAAGAGATCGCAGAACATTTTCCGTACTTAATACAGCCTTTACTTGAAAGAGGTATTAAAGTAATAGTATGCGGAGATGTCAAATGGGGAACGATAGGCGAAGAATTAGAGAGGTTAGGCTTGGAAAAACAAGAAATTTTGAGGGAACTGAATGAAATTGCAAGAAAACAGGGTGGACCCGTCCGATCCTTCAAACTGGATATTTAAAAATGTTAATGAAATCTGAGTGGTTTGGTGGTATAATAATTTGCTACGGTGTACGAATTTCGAGAATATTATTCCCATCCAAAACATCACTTTTTATAGCAGGAGGTGCAGGGTATGAAGAAGTTCCTTTTGGTTCTATTGTTGGTTCTCTCAGTAACGTTCTTTGGTGCAACGAAAGTAGTGTTCTGGCACGCTATGGGTGGAGCACAAGGAGACACACTTAACCAGATCGTGAAGGCATTCAACGAATCGCACCCAGATATCGTTGTTGAAGCAGTTTACATAGGCAACTATAACGCTCTGCAACAGAAATTACTTGCAGGTGCTCAGGCAGGGCAACTTCCAACGATTTCACAAGCGTACGCAAACTGGACAGCGAAATTGCTCCAGAGCAAGATCGTCGAACCACTGAACAAGTACATGAACGATCCAAAGATAGGTATTACAAAAGCTGAGTGGGAAGATGTTTTCAAAGCATTCAGAGACAACTGTACATGGGGTAACACAGTTTATGCCGTTCCGTTCAACAAGAGCCTTTACATCATGTACTACAATGCAACCGCACTTTCAGCAGCTGGTATAAGCGTTCCGAAAACAATCAACGAACTGCTCTACTCTGCAAGAGCTCTTACTAAAGATAAGAACAAGGACGGAAAACCTGATGTCTACGGTTTTGCATTCAGAACAACGGTCGATACATTCCAGATATTCCTAATGATGCGCGGTGGGGATATTGTCAAAAAAGACAGCAGTGGAAAATACGTCTCTGCTATTGACTCACCTGAAACAAGAGAAGTTCTTTCTTCAAAAAGCTACTCGATGATAAAATCGCATTTGCACAAGGTGGATACCTCAACGATATATTCGGTCAGGGTACAGTCCTTATGTACATAGATACGATTGCAGGAAGAACGTACGTTGAACAATCAGCAAAAGGTAAATTCCAGTGGTCATGGGCACCAGTTCCCGTTTGGAAAACAAGAAACGTCCCATTTGCAGGAACAGACGTAATCATGTTCTCAACAGCCAAAGAAGAAGAAAAACGCGCCGCTTGGGAATTCATGAAATACCTCATTTCTCCAGAAGTTACGGCCTACTGGGCGGTTAACACAGGTTATCTACCGGTTAGAAGGTCAGCACTTCAAACAACAATTTGGAAGCAAGCAGCAAAAGCCGACCCACTTATCGAAATCCCACTGCAACAGATTGATAACGCAAAGATGGACCCGCAACTATCTGTTTGGACGGAAATTAGAAACGTTGTTAGCACAATGTTTAACGACTTCATAAACGGAAAGGTTGACATGGAAACTGCAATAAAGAAAGCAGACGCCGAAATTAAGAAATATCTTGCAGAAGAATACAAATAATTTTTAAAGAACTAAGTCCCCCTTTCGGGGGACTTAAAGATTTTTAGCAAATCCCACTTTTCGAAAAATGAAAAGTGGGATTTTATTTTCGAAGGTACTTTTGAGAAAAATTCTAATAAGACTTTCAGATTTTTCCCTTTCTAGGATCTCATTCCCAGTTTTTCCGTGTCAAGCTTGCCAATTTCTTTAAATTAAAGTAAAACGTGTAGTGACCAATAGCATTTGCGTCTATACCTTTTCTGTTCCCCTCGGGGTTGTCCGTCTCAGTCTCTGTTTCTCATTTAATCTACAAGTACCTTCTGTATTACTGCATTCTTGCAAATAAGAACAATATGAATAATCTAAAACCTAAATCCGATGCGTCTAGTTCAGGTCTACCCACATCTTTTCACCCTGATTAGTAAGCCACAGAGATTAGACTATTTTGGAAATCTACTGGTATAAATACATACAATGCTATCTAATGCCTTTTATTCCTCTACAAGTACTTTTTCATACTTTCCGTTGTTCGCATTTGCTTTGAAGCTTTCAAAATGGAAAAAGTCAGAAATACATACCGAGCTGGAATACAATACCAGTGGGACCGTTCGTGCCTAAATAAAGTGAGTATCCAACACTACCGTACACTCCCATCCTTGGATTGAATTCATATGTGACTAATGCTCCGCCAAAAGCACCAAATATATAGCTTAGGGATTCAAATGTATCCAGGTCAACTAAACCTATCAAAGAAAGTCCACCGTTCATGCCAACAGTTATTCTCCCCATTTCGAGAATATTTAAACCTGCTCCCATATTGAGATACACAGGCGTATAACCAGCGATGGAACCTAAGAATGTTCCAACACCAATGTAAAGCGGCAATGGTATCTCTTCTGTACTTCCCCATGCTGAAATACCAAGTCCAAAGTAGTTAGAAAACATTCCTAATCCGATACCGCCCTTAAATGGCATTACCGGAAATTCGGTTGCTACATCATATTCAGAAGGCATCGCTCCATACATAAAGGTAGTTATAACTGTTCCTTCGCTCTTGTTGTATCCGACAACCTTTACGTATCCAATTTCTCCTGAGGAAGTTTCAATTTGAAAAATGTATCCCTTCTTTACAATTTTTGGATCGACGCCTGATAATACTACCGTGTTGCCATTTATAGACTTCACATAAGCTTCCAGTTTGAAAATCTGTCGTAGTTCATACCATATGTCATTTGCAGTGGTTCTGAGTGCTTCGCTGATAGCTTTTTGAGCAGAATCTTTCGACGAACCCTCAGACTCCAATGTCTTGGATGCCAGTAAGCTACCATCTTCGATGTTGTAAAGCTTAATAGTGTAGCGCGAAACAGCAATGTATGACTTCGACTGGCTGCTCCAAAATGACGATAGTTCAGTCAAAGTCAGGAGCAATGCATACTTTGAACCTCCAAGCTTTCCAATTTGCAGTGCTTCTGATACACCAAACTCGCTCATGTTCCTTTCTTTCATAATCTGACTAAGATCCGCTCTTGGAAATAGTTGAAATCTTCCAAGTTCAAGCGCCTGCTCTTCCAATATCGCAAGAAGGTAGTCTACCTCATCCATGTTCCAACCACTGCCAACTTTAGCAGGTAGGATTACGAGTTTCACCTTTTCTGTTAAGGAAATCCCACCCGCTGAAAAAATTAGAGTTAGGAAAACTAACAAAAAAGCTCCGACAAGCAACTTAGATAAACTTGTTCTCATGCACAATCCCTCCCTTCGAGTTTTATAGGAAGTTACAACTTGGTCAATTATCCTAAACAATTATTTAGATTTGCTACTTTCGATTTTCGTTCAAATAAGTCCTGAAACTAACCTGCAAAAAATGCGGTACTTTAGGCAAGTTGTAGTGTTTTGCATTCCAATAATAACTTCAGAACATGGTATAATTGAATTAATCCTTAAGTAATCCTGAATGGATATTTGAATAAGCTTAAAAGAGGTGATAGAATGCTGTTAAGTGTCTCAAACTTGACCAAGTACTATGGAAAAAAGGTAGGAGTAGAGAATATCAGCTTTACACTCTCAGAAAAAGAAATACTGGGATTTGTCGGGCCGAACGGTGCGGGAAAGAGCACAACAATCAGGTGCATTATGGGGCTTTTAAGACCAAATAAGGGTTCCATTACGATGTTCAACCAGAAATTGGATAAAAGTAATTTCCAAAATCTCGTAAAGATGGTTGGATATGTTCCTGGAGAGGTTAGCTATTATGATGACGTAAGGGTAGAAGACATACTGAAGTTTTACAAGTCTTTCTACGAAAACTTTGATGATAATTACTGTGAAGAGCTTTGCAAAAGGTTTGATCTGCCCTTAAAAAAGAAGTTTGAAGAATTATCAACGGGAAATAAGAAAAAGGTCGCAATCGTTCAAGCAATTGCACATAAGCCAAGACTTATCATTATGGATGAGCCAACTAACGGTCTTGACCCATTCATCCAAAAGATGCTTTATAAAACACTTATCGAATTAAAAGAAAGTGGTGTTGGCATTCTCTTTTCATCTCATATACTGAGCGAAGTTCAACATCTCTGTGATAGGGTGATATTTATTAAAGAAGGGCACATGGTCGAACCGAAAGATTTCAGAAGAGACCTCAAGAAGATAGTGTTGACAGTTAATGAAAATTCCGCAGGTCTAGAGAAGATTATCGAGCGATATCCCGAAGTAACGGATTTGATAATTGAAAATAGCACAGTAACCCTTTATTTCAAGTGGAATAGCGTAAATTTCAAAAAGCTCATCAACGAACTCGAATTTGAAAACATTACCATTGAAGCTAAAGACACTCTCGTGTCCTCAGACATGAGTAGGAGTTAGTATGTTAGACAGCGGCTCATCTTCATAGAGCAAGAGGCTACGTTTATTCCATTCAATACCATATCGTCTGGTGCGTTAAGTACAGGCACAAAATCCTTACTGGAGACATAGAACGCAAGCTAATCGATATCCTCTACGAAATTGCAAAGGAGCAGGGTGTAACTGTACTAGCCTTACAGGCAAGCTTAGACCATGTGCACATATTAGTTGACGCATCGCCTCAGGTCTATATACCAAACCTTGTGAAAGCTCTGAAAGGTGTAAGTGCAAGGAGGTTGTTCCAAGCTTTTCCTGAACTGAAAACTCGTCTCTGGGGCGGTCATTTTTGGAATCCAAGTTACTTTGTGGTAAGTGTTGGCAACAACGTAGAAGAAAAAGTCAGACAGTATATTCTCTCACAAAAGGAGAGAAGTTAAGTTGATAGTCACGTACAGATATAGGATATATCCAAACAAGCAACAAAAACTACAACTTTCCAAAACATTCGGCTGCACAAGATTTGTGTGGAACTATTTTCTTGCTTGGAGAGAGGAAAGATATAAAGAACAAAAACTCGCAACCACTGAGGCTGAGTGTAGAAAACACCTAAATAGTGTGCTCAAAGAGCAGTATCCTTGGCTTAGGGAAGTCGATAAGTTTGCTCTGGAAGATGCATTGATAAGATTGGATAATGCATATAACAGATTCTTCAAGGGTCTATCCGGTAAACCTCACTTTAAGAAGAAAAAATCACACAGGTTTTCATATACAACGTATTCTACAAACAACAACATCCAGATTGATTTCGGAGTTATGGCAAAAGATAAGACCAAGAACCGCTGTTGGGGAAAAATAAGACTACCGAAACTTGGTTGGATTAAAGCACGAATACACAGAACGTTCAACGGTAAGATAAAGACTGCAACAGTTACGTTACTTCCCAGTGGACACTACTACGTTTCAATCGCTGTTGAGGTTGATAAAGTTAATAACAAAAACCAAACACCAGAGCCAATCAACTATGCAGTTGCACTCGACCTTGGACTTAAAAGTTTCCACGTGGATAGCAACGGTAATCGTGTCGAAGCACCGAAGGTGCTTGCTAAATATGAGAAAAAACTAAAGAAACTGCAAAAAGATTTATCAAGAAAGAAAGTAAAAAGCAAGAACTTTGAAAAAGCCAGAATCAAACTTGCTAAGCTGTATCAGAAAATATCAAATATCAGAAATGATTTTCTGGAGAAATTATCCTTGCAGGTGATTAACGAAAACCAAGTAATTATCTGCGAGGATTTGCGTGTTAAAAACCTGGTAAAGAACAGGCGGCTTGCAAAGAGCATACATGATGCATCATGGTCGAAATTTTTGCGAATGCTCAAATACAAAGCTGAGAGACGAAGCAGGATATTCATACAGGTATCGCCCAACTTTCCATCATCACAAACATGCAGTGATTGTGGATACAAGAACGAAGAAGTGAAAGACCTGAGTGTGAGAATTTGGGAGTGTCCAAGGTGTGGTAGTGTACACGACAGAGATTTCAATGCGGCGAGGAATATACTTGCAGAAGGTCTGAAGTTGCTTAGCGAGATTAATAAACCCGTAGGGCTGGGACGGTCCGAGCCGGAAGGCGATGCCTGTGGAGGCAAGACCTCTACTATCGGTGGTACGTCACTGGTAGCAAGTCTTGTCTGTGAAGCAGGAAGCTCGTGACTTCAGTCATGAGCAGTTCACAAGACCTTACTGGTTACCACAAATTTACTGATCTACGACTTGGCTATTGCGATATCTCTTTTCTACATGTGCAACACTTACAAGGTCAAGCCTTTTAGTACTACGCAATTCTGGTACATTGCACTTTCCTTCGGTGTTCATTTCTTTATGGCATTCATCGGAATAATTGCCTCAACGGTTACGCGAAAAAGGGTCTCAGCTGATGCAATTACAATTTTCTTGCTTGGCTTTTTCTATATAATTGGACTTATAGCCAGGATTTACGAAAAATATGCGTATTTGAAAAATCTAACACCATTTGGGGTATTTGACCCGGCCGATATAATAAAGACGGAATCATTCAATAACCTTGCCCTGATTTTGGTTTTTATCTTATACATTGCTGGAATTCTCTTTTCAGTAGTATATTATGAAAGAAAGGACATATACGCTTAGGTATTAGATGGAAAAAGCCCGCCGTTTTGGCGGGATTTTTGCTCTAAGGTTATTGAGGAAGATAACTTACAGGCTACCTGGGAAGTGACAAGCGACAAAATGCTCTGGCTTTACTTCTCTCAACTCTGGCTTTTCTTTCGAACAAGTCGGCTTTGCAACCGGACATCTTGGGTGGAATGGACATCCACTTGGTGGATTGACTGGACTTGGTACATCTCCCTGAAGTATTATCCTCTGCTTCCTGAACTCCGGATTTGGAACAGGAATAGCGCTCATAAGGGCCTTTGTGTAAGGATGCAATGGCTCGTCAAATAAATCTTTCTTCGGTGCAGTTTCAACAACCTTACCAAGGTACATAACAACAACCCTACTTGAAATGTATTTGATAAGCGACAGGTCGTGCGAAATGAAAAGATACGTCAAATCGTGTTCTTTTTGCAGATCCATCATCAAGTTTATAACCTGCGACCTGATTGAAACGTCAAGCGCTGCAACGGCTTCGTCTGCAATTATAAGTTTTGGGTTCATCAAAAGTGCCCTCGCGATACCAATTCTTTGCCTTTGACCACCTGAGAACTCGTGTGGAAATCTGTACATGTGGGTTGGGTGAATTCCAACCTCTTGGAGAGCCTTTCCAACAGTATCAATTGCTTGCTTTTTAGTTATCATTTTGTGAGCGAGTGGTCCTTCGGCAAGTATATTTTTAATCCTCATCCTTGGGTTTAGAGAACTGTAAGGATCCTGGAAAACTATCTGGATCTCTCGCCTAAAAGCCAGCCTTTTATCTTCGAGGTCACCTGTTAGATATTCAAGAAGGCCGTTTTCACCCTTCTTAGTGAATATATCGAAATACTTCTTATCGATATCGTCCTTTGGAACAAACCCTTTCTCTTTAAACCTCTCTATGTATGTTTTTCTTACGTAATTCTTAGCCTTCCATGTAGGAAGGAAATAGTGAGTGGTATCTTCTCCTTCCACAATTATTCGTCCGGATGTGGGTTCATAAAGTCGCAGCAGCGTCATACCAACCGTAGTTTTACCACAGCCGGACTCTCCAACAAGTCCTACGGTTTCACCTTTGTAGACATCGAAGCTTACACCGTCAACTGCCTTCACCCACGCCACTATTCGTCTAAAAACACCTGCACGGATGGGGAAATACTTGACAAGGTTATCTATTCTCAACAAAACTTCTCGTTCCGGTTTAACAACGCTGCCATTTTGAATAGCTGTCTGCTTGTTTTCCGTCATGCACCCTCACCAGCCTTGATTATCTTTTGAGCTTCCTCCAATTTGTGATAGAAGAAGCACCTTGAATGGTGTCCTGGCTCAACCTCGTAGAGATCAGGCATTTCGATTGTACATCTCTCTTCTTTGAAGTCGCACCTATTACTGAATCTGCATCCTGGTGGGAAGTGTAATGGGTCTGGAACCATACCCGGGATACTGTACAGCCTTTCTTGTTCAATGTCGAGCCTTGGTATGGCATTCAAAAGTCCCCAGGTGTAAGGATGTTTTGGCTTCTTAAATAGTGTCTTTACATCCGTAGTTTCCATAACCTTTCCGCCGTACATAACAACGACTCTGTCAGCATTCTCGGCAATAACGCCTACGTCGTGTGTAATAAGAATTATAGCCATTCCGTATTCCTTTTGAAGCTCTTTCATAAGCTCGAGTATTTGCGCCTGAATTGTAACGTCAAGTGCAGTTGTTGGTTCGTCGGCAATCAAAAGTTTAGGTCTACAAGAAAGAGCCATAGCTATCATTGCTCTTTGCCTCATTCCACCAGACAACTCATGTGGATATTCATCGACGCGCTTTTCCGGTTCTGGGATTCCAACTTTTCTCAGCATATCGATGGCCATCTGTCTCGCAGTCTTCTTATCCACATCCTGATGCAGGAGGATAGCCTCCATTATCTGCTCGCCAATTGTGAAGACTGGATTGAGAGCCACCATCGGTTCTTGGAATATCATAGCGATTTCATTTCCTCTAATCTTCCTCATTTCATCATCGCTCAGTTCAAGTAGGTTCTTCCCATTGAAGATTATCTGGCTACCCTCTTCAATCCTACCTTTGGGGTCAAGTAATCTCATGATGGCAAGGGAGGTAACACTCTTACCACTTCCGGATTCACCAACGATCCCAAGGGTTTCTCCTTCGTAAACATCGAAGTCAACACCGTCAACTGCTTTTACAACACCGTCTTCTGTATAGAAATACGTTCGCAGATTTCTTACGCTCAAAAGTGGTTGCTTGCTCAATTCATTCACCTCCAGCCATTCCACCAATTATTTCAATCTTGGGTCGAATACGTCTCTTAGAGCATCACCGACAAGGTTCCAAGCAAGAACAAACAAGACCATTGCCATACCTGGATAAAAGACAGCATACCAATAAGTGAAAGCAGAACCACTTGTTCCAAGAATCCAGTTCCTTGTGAAATTAAGCATCGAACCCCAGTCAGCGTATCCAAGTGGTGCACCAAGTCCCAAGAATGAAAGACCTGCTGCAGTAATAACGAGCGAACCCATACGCATCGATGCCTGAATGAGAACTGGGAATATCGTATTTGGTAACACGTGTCTCAAAATTATGAACAGGTCCTTAATTCCCAATGCCTTTGCTGCAAGTACGAACTGTTCCTCTTTTACTTGCAAAATATTCGCCCTGATAAGCCTTGCTGCACCCATCCAGCCGAAGACAGTCATAGCGATCATAACCTTATCAAGACCGTTACCAAGAATAGTAGTCAAAACCATCGCCGCCAAAAGAAACGGGATGGACATAAATACATCGGTAATTCTCATCAATATCTCGTCAATCCAGCCACCGTAATAACCTGCGATCGAGCCGATAATGATACCAAAGAGCGTTGAGAGTATCGTAACTGTCAAACCTATGTAAAACGCTGTCCTTGTGCCCCATACAACACCATAAAAGATGTCTCTTCCTTGGATCATACCAAACGGATGCTCGCGTGATGGTGGTACGGGCTCAGAACTCCATGTAATAATAGGCATTATGTATGGATTATCTAGTTTCATAGGCTTCCCATTTTCATCAATCATCATAGGATTTAATGGTTTTGCAATGACTGGTGCTAATATGGCAACTACGATAAAAAATATCAGAAGAGAAAATCCAAGAACTGCAGAAGGATTTCGAAGTATTTTCCTTAAAACACGTCTAAATTCTGTGTTCATCTTTGTTTTTGTTGCCGTCTCACTCATCTTTTGGCACCTCCTTAACCAAGTCTGACTCTTGGGTCAAAGACTGCGTAAAGTATATCGATAATGAGGTTACCGAGAACAAGAATTATCGAATAGAACAAAGTTGTTCCAAGTACCGTTGCATAATCGAGCTGAACAGCAGCTTCTGCTGCAAGCCTTCCTATACCTGTTCTATTGAATATAACCTCGATTATAACCGTACCGGACAACAACCCAATGACCATAGCACCTGCTACCGTTACAACCGGAATCATAGCGTTCCTTTTGGCATGTTTGTGAATAACGTCTTTTTCAGGAACACCTTTTGCCCTTGCTGTTCTGACATATTCTTTCGAAAGAACTTCAAGCATGCTGGACCTTGTAATTCTCAACAAGTACGCCCACCAGAGGAACGAAAGCGTTATAACAGGTCCGATAATGTGCCTAAGTGCATCCCAGAATATATCGAGCCTACCATTAATTAATGCATCAATCGTAAGAAGATGTGTAACTTTTAAATAGCCAGAAGATTTGACAATTTCTTCCGCCCACTGAGAAAGATTTCCTGGAGGGAACCAACCGAGAACGGAATAAAAGACCATCAGAACAAGCAAACCAAAGACAAAATCTGGGAAAGACCATCCAATGATCGCAATAATTCTGATGAAGTGGTCCAAGAACTTATCACGATTAACCGCGGCCGCTACACCGAGCCAAATACCAACTCCTACCACTGGGAAGAGCGCATAGAGTGCCAATTCCAAGGTGTATGGGAATCTGCTCCAGATAGCTTTCAACACAGGTTCTTTTCCTACCTGAGACCAGCCTAGGTCACCTTTGAGGGCATTAAACAACCATTTGGCATACCTCTCCACAAAAGGTTTGTTCAGCCCGTACTTCTCTTTCAGAGCCTCCAATTCGGACGGTGTCATCTTGTCAAACACGTTCGGGTTGACGTACGAAGCAAGAAGCTTATCTGGACCAAGTATTTGGAAGAGTGAGAAGATGATCAGTGATACACCAAGAACGATGAGTGGTAGCAAAAGCAGTCTTCTGATGATAAACGTAGTCAACTACATCCACCTCCCGAGGATATTTTGACGAAATTGCTTATTTAGACTAATTCTTAACTACTTGAAACATTGCCGAGTTTTTCCTTGGTTAAATTATAACACCAATGAACCGTTTATCAACTTACTTAACAGTATTTTAAATGTCTTTCAGGTAAGATAGTTCGTTTAATAAACTTTCAGCTGCCTTTTTTCCAATTAATTGCTCAATTTCTTCCCTTGACGCTTTTTTCAATTCAGCAATCGAAGAGTAACGCTCGAGCAATAATCTCTTCTTCTTAGGTCCTATCCATTTTACCTCATCCAAGAAACTCCTCAGTGACTTCTTCGTTGCCAGCTGTCTTGCAAACGTATTCGCAACCCTGTGCGTTTCGTCTCTGAGCTTAACCAAGAGTCTTAAAACGGGATGTTCGTAATCCAACCTTATATTCCCGTGGTTTGTTATGATGATTTCTTCTTCTTTGGCAAGACCGACCACATCACACTTTTTACCTATAATTTCAAGTGCCTCGTACGCTGCGTTGACCTGCCCAATACCACCATCAACGAATATTAGGTCTGGTAACTCATGTTTCGTGTATCTTCTTTTAATAAGCTGCCTTATGCTCTCGTAATCATCTAATATATCACCCAATTTGTACCTACGGTACTCATCCTTTTTGACTTCCCCGTTTTTAAAAACAATAAGCGAAGCAACTGTGTTCTTACCGGATGTGTGAGATATGTCAACACCTTCTATTCTGTACGGAACCTTACTCAGTCCTAAGAGCTCTTTCATCTGCCTGAGCACCGCTTTGCTGGACAGAATGAGTCCGATCTCGTAGTTGAGATTTTCCACGGCTTTATCGAGCAGTTGGTAATAGAGCTCATCCTTTTGCGTTGGAACTAAAATCTTTATCCCAAGTATTTTCGACAACTTTTCCAGTTCTTTAGTCTTGTGCTCAACCAAGACAATCTCAGGTGTTTCTGAACCTTTCGACACATAGAACTGTTCTACAAAGTCTTCCAGAGTGCCTTCAAATTCGTAAAGTAGTTTACCAATTAGATATCCTGAGCGTATCCTCAAGACCAAATAAGTGTTGTCCTTACCGGCTATGACATCGATATTAACTTGCTCTGGTAGTACAACTCCCTGTGTTTCCATGACCTTATTGAAGTTCAACAGTACGTCTCTGTACTTTGCGGCATTTTCGAAATCAAGAAGTTTTGCGTGTTGCTCCATTTTAGATTTTACGTATTCAACAACATCCGAAAATTTCCCGCTCAAAACTGTCCTTAATTTCTCTAATCTTTTTTTGTATTCTTCAGTACTTTCTTCACCCACACATACTCCGGAGCATAGTCCGAGGTGATAATCCATGCAAGGTTTCTTTATCAACTTTAAATCTCTCTTACATGTTCTGAATTTGTAAACTTTCCTAAGTACTTCGAAAAGTTGGCGTGTAAAAGTAACATTAGTATAAGGACCGTAGAAACTGCCAGCACCTTTGCGAGAACGAACAATCTCCAAGTACGGAACCTCGTCATCACTTATGCGTATATACGGGTACACTTGCGTATCTTTTAGCATAGCGTTGTACTTAGGCTTGTATTCAAAAATCAAATTTGCTTCGAGAATGAGTGCTTCCTTCTCGTTTGAAACAAGTATTACTTCAAGGTCATCCGCTTCCTCAACTATTAACTTACTTTTTCCCGCAGTCGCCTTGAAGTGAGATGTCAAACGCTTTTTTAAATCTTTCGCCTTACCTATGTAAATATATTCCTTTTCTCTTTTGAACAAATAAACCCCAGCTTTGTGCGGAATATCATTTAAAACATCTACACTGAGCATAGCACACCTTCTCACCTCTTCTTTGCTCGACCACACTTACCTGCTGCATGTTCTATTATACTACCCTTCACTCAAGTTGCATATTCAACGCAAAAGTTAACTAAAGTTAATGAGTTTTTCGTTGAAGAAAAATCTATTTGAGAGTAAACTTAACATTGATTGAGTGAATTAGCTAAAAAAATCTCACACTGCTTGGTGGGGGTGCAATGATGCCTGAAAAGTATATAGTGGTAACAGGCGGTGTTCTAAGCGGAATAGGCAAAGGGATATTCTCAGCATCGCTTGCAAGGTTGCTGAAGGAAGTCGGAGTAGATATAAACGTTTTGAAGATCGACCCGTATCTGAATGTGGATGCAGGTACGATGAACCCAAATCAGCACGGGGAAGTCTTTGTTACCGACGACGGTTACGAAGCTGACCTCGACCTTGGCCACTACGAAAGATTCCTCGGTGTCAGCATGTCCAGAAGGAACAATATCACAGCAGGGCAGATCTATTCGACAATAATACAACGCGAACGCGAAGGAAAGTACCTCGGCTCTACTGTCCAAGTTGTTCCACACGTGACGTCTGAGATAAAGGAAAGAATCACCTCCATGCCAGGAAAGGTCCTATCGATCGAAATTGGTGGGACCGTCGGTGACATTGAGGGTGAAGTCTTCCTTGAAGCTGTAAGGGAACTTGCGTTTGAGAAGAACAGAAACGATTTCCTATTTATCCACGTTACATACGTACCCTACCTCAGGGTTACCAATGAGTTCAAGACAAAGCCAACTCAACAGTCTGTTCAATTGCTTAGGAAGATAGGTATCCAACCTGATGTTATCGTTGTTAGAAGTGAAATGCCGATAGACTCCCAAAGCCTATACAAAATTGCGCTCTTCAGCGGAGTTCCAAGGGACATGGTCATTAATCTGCCGGATGTTGGCAACGTTTACCAAATTCCAGAAACACTCTATGAAGCACAAGTGCACAAGCTTGTTGCCAACAGATTGAACATCGAAATTCAAGACAAACCACTGAACTGGACTTATCCAAAGTCTTTCAAACCTTACAGAATAGCACTCGTTGGTAAATACCTTGGAACCGACGATGCTTACAAAAGTATCATTGAATCGATCTTCCTTTCCGGCGTTCAAAAACCAGTTGTGATAGATGCGCAGGAACTTGAGGAATTGGACGATGACGGCGTTGCGCAAAAGCTCTCCAGCTTCGACGCACTGATTATCCCTGGTGGATTTGGCAGGCGCGGAATAGAAGGGAAGGTAAAGGCTATCAAGTACGCAAGGGAAAATAAAAAGCCAATTTTGGGAATCTGCCTTGGAATGCAGCTGATGGTGATAGAATTTGCAAGAAATGTCTTCAACTTGAAAGGTGCAAACTCAACGGAATTCGATGTTGAAACACCTTATCCGGTTGTCAACATGATGGAAGAACAAAAGAAGATTATGAACCTCGGTGGTACTATGCGTCTTGGTGCGCAGAAAATGCAGGTCCTTAAAGGAACGAAGCTCTACAACATCTACGGACTGGAAGAAGTTTACGAAAGGCACAGGCACCGATACGAAGCAGACACGATCAATTTTGGCTACATGTACAAACTACCAGGAGAAGAAGGTTACAAGCTGACGATATCTGGAAGGTCCGAATTCCTTGAAGCGATTGAGCTCGATGACCATCCGTTTTTCGTAGGTATTCAGTACCATCCGGAGTACAAGTCAAAAGTGGGGTCACCGCATCCGCTTTTCACAGCATTAATTAAAGCGATAGAGGAGGTTAGTAGGTGAGCGCGAAGAAGACAATCATCGCTGACTATCATATACACAGCCGTTTCTCCCCAGATTCTGAGTCGGAGATAGAAGATATAATCGAAACTGCATCTGAAAAAGGCATAAGGTACATCATCATCACGGACCATTACGAACTTGCCGATCAACATGCTAACACGCTAAATATCGATCTCTACCGAAACGTAATGGAGAAATACTCCCTTCCAGTTGGAGTAGAGCTGGGTTGGGATGGAATCAAAGAACTGAACATAGATACCAAAAAGTTCGATTACGTCTTGCTTTCACACCACTATGTAGAAGAACCGATAACTCAACAGAGCTATAAAAACTACTTAGTTAGACTTCTTGACATTATGCAGCGCTTTGACGAATACCATGCACTTGCGCATCTTGATTTTCCAAGAAGATACCACAGAACAAGGGAACCATTCTCGGTAGAGCTCTACGACCTAATAACCGAAATTCTGAAGCTGGTTATAAAGAACGGGAAGATGCTTGAAGTCAACACTGCTACAATAGAACTCTACGGTGAACCGCATCCTTCAATGGAAATACTAAAGCTATACAAATCACTTGGAGGGCGAAACATAACCATCGGTTCCGATGCGCACTCACTTGAGCAGATTGGCAGAGGCATCGAGAGAGGTATTGAAATACTCAAGGAATTAGGTTACAATAATATCTTAGTGTTCGACGCTGAATGGCGAGAAGTAAGAATTTAAAAAGTTCTATCAAAATTATCTTCAAATACATCACATAGAGGAGGTTGGAAAGCATGCAAATTAGCGCTCAGATGGTTAAAGAACTTCGCGAAAGAACAGGCGCAGGTATGATGGATTGTAAAGCCGCACTTGAAGAAGCCAACGGCGATATGGAAAAGGCTATTGAGATACTCAGAAAAAAGGGTCTTGCAAAAGCTGCAAAGAAAGCGGGAAGAGAAACAAAAGAAGGTCTCATCATTTCTTACATTCACCACAACGGTAAAATTGGAGTCCTTCTTGAACTCAACTGTGAAACAGACTTTGTTGCCAGAACAGATGAATTCAAAGAACTTGGAAACAAAATCGCAATGCACATCGCAGCTATGGCACCAAGATGGGTCAAAAGAGAAGACGTTCCAGCAGACGTAATTGAAAAAGAAAAAGAAATATATAGAGAACAGCTCAAAGACTCTGGTAAACCTGCTCAAGTTATTGAAAAGATAATCGAAGGAAAACTCGAAAGCTTCTACCAGGACAACTGCTTACTCGAACAGAAATACGCACTTGATCAGACAATAACAATCAACGACATGATCCAGCAAGCAATCGCAAAGATAGGAGAAAACATCCAAGTCTCAAGATTTGTTAGAATGCAGGTAGGAGAATAAGGCTTACACAAGGACAATCACAAACCACCGCAAGTTTCTGATTTTGTTGCGGTGGTTTTTTATTTTCTTACTTTCATTTGCCATTTTCCGCAGTTCATCCTCTATTTTCTTCCTTTCATCCCGCCAGCGATAAAATTCGAGTGAATCGTGGTATAAAATATGCGTACACTATCAAAGATTAATATTTTAAACCTGGGGTCTAATTTTTCTCATTCGTTTTATCAAAACGAGGGGAAGAATGATTATGAAAAACCTAAAAACTCTTAGCAGTTTGAAAAATTCAAAATCAGGCTTTACAATGGTAGAACTTCTTGTAGCGATTGCTATAATAGCCCTTCTTATCGTCGTTGCGGTATACCTAACTCCCGCTCGTTCAGTTGTGTCCAATACCAAAGCTGTCCAAGTTGCCCAAAACTTTGTAAACTTAAAGAAGGCTGTTGAGGCGTATTTCCAAACCGAGGATAATGCCCTCTCAAACGTTCAAGAACTTGCCGATAAAAAGTACATATCCCATGTTCCTAATGGGTTTTCAATCATTGTCGACGGCTCTGATGAATTGGGCAGTTACAAAGTTCAAATTATGTATTTGAAAGACGATGTCAACTTTGAGAAAGTAAAAGGCATGTTGCCAGATGTTGAGGAAGGTACTTCAAATGGAACAAGGTCAATAGTTTACACGTTCAACGTTCGAAAGTAATCTTTTTTGCATACATCCCTATACTACTGCTGTTCGTCCTTGATTTCTTGCATTTCATCTTTGAATTTGAGCAGTTCAACCACGGAGTGGTATAACTTTCGAAAATTGTGCGATAATATAAGTGTACAGTTTAAACATTTCGGTTTCAAGGTAGAGAAAAACTAAAACCCTAAGAGAAGGAGGTCGGTAGTATGAGAAAAGGTTTTACGTTGATTGAACTTTTGATCGTCCTTGCGGTTATCGCGGCACTCATGGCGGTTGCAACACCACTTGCGTTGAACGCTGTAAAGAACGCAAAGGCAAGTCAGGTTGCGCAGAACTTCAGAAACATCAAGACGGCATATGAAAATTGGTTCAACACGGAAAAGCCAACCACGATTGGAAATATGACTTTGCAACAACTCAAAGATAATGGATATCTCAGCAGTGTTCCAACAGGTTTTAATAATACTTTGACAGTAGCAGATAAAGGAAATGGAGTATACGAGGTGACAATTGAATATACAGCGGGAGATGTTGACAAAAACGTGTTAAAGAAAACACTACAAGATGTTGACACAACAGGTGATAACCCAAAGCTCACATTCCAAGTCCAAAAATGGTGGTAAATTTAAGAGTGTAATTACAGAACGTCCCTGCCGGATGGCAGGGGCATTTTATTTTTGTTTGTTTAACTTTTGCTTAATTCTCGCTTTCAGTTTCAGCAATCTTTTTCATCAGTGATGGCATCTATATTCACTCACCAATCCCCACTATACACGCCGTCGTCTTCCTTGGAATCATCAACCCAGTATCGAGCACTCTTACTTTATCAGCTATGCCCAGCAGTTCAACGTAGATTTTATTCACACTGATGTGTAAATCACCGTATCCAGGAGAAAATCTCATCGTAAGCTTGCTGTTGTTTTGCTTTTTGAAGGTTTCTTCAAAGCTGTCGTTGAGCTTTTCTAACGCTTCCGAGCCCCATGCATCAAGGAGCGCTGCTTCAAGTGTGGAAATATGCGAAAGTCTTTCGATCTCTTCGTCGATTTCCGCACCAAGCGTGGAAACGCAGATGAGAAAAGTTTCGTAAGTTTTGTAAATCCCCGGCACTGCATTTTCTGGAAGCTGGTGTTTTTTGAAAACCTCCCAATACACCACCGGTCTTGCAATATCAAGCCCTCTCAGGTATATCCTGTTGGCAACTTCCATCAAAGTTTCATCGTTCAGAATCTTCGAATAAACCGCCCCTGCTCGTGCAAGGAAGATTTTCTTGGGTGGCATGTACTGGTATTTTTCTGGAATGAATATTTTCAATCCAGACACCTCCGGCATTTAACATTGAGTATTTACGCGAAAAGGTGTAAAATATATGTAGTAAATGCATCTTCATTTTATAATATCACAAAATCTCGCCAAGTTAAGATTCAAGATTTTTACTTAAGTCAGGAGGTTCTGTCGATGAATAAGCCCGTAGGTGTTGAAAACCCCGAAATTTGCAAAGTCTGTGGTGGGAAGTGTTGTAAAACCTACCCGGGGCTTGCTACACCCGAAGATTTTGGAGCACCGGACATTGAGAAATTAAGAGAAAACATATTTAAAGCCCTGTCATCAGGTAGGTGGACGGTTGACTGGGTGAATCAAGACGAGGGGCTGTATTTCGTTAGGCCTGCTGTAAAAGGATTTGAAGGTAGTGTGTTCGACCACAGGTATTCTGGAGAATGTACTTTTCTAACACCGAATGGTTGTGAGCTTGCTTTTGAAAATCGTCCTGAAAGTTGCAGGATGCTTGTGCCAAAGATCGATGAAAGGTGCGATCCGCAGGGTTATACACGGGCCGTTGTGTCGCAGCGCTGGAAGGAATACTACGAAATTCTTATGGATGTGGCTATCGAAGTGGAAAGTGTCAGTTTCTGAAGAACTGAGATTTGAAAAAGGGGGATGGGGTATGAAAAGCATCGTTATCTATTACTCTCTTGAAGGACACACGAAGTTGGTTGCGCAGCTTTTAGCAAAGGAGTTGAAAGCAGAGGTACTTGAGTTGAAATTGGCCAAGCCATTTCCAACAAGAGGTTTCAGCAAGTTCTTCTGGTGCGGGAAATCCGCCGTGTTCAACGAAAAACCCGAGTTGAAAACCAAGATTCCTTCTCTGAAAGACTACAACATCATTGTCATAGGAACACCTGTGTGGGCTGGAAAGTGTGCATCACCAATTAATTCACTTTTGGTAAGTATAACCAAAGACCAACAAATCAAGGGCAAGAAAATAGCCGTATTGGTCACCAACGGTGGTGGGTCAATAAGTAAGTGCGTCAAGCAGATTCAAAAGACACTTACGGGCAACGAGTTCTTAGAACCCCTTCATTTTGTTAACCCTTCGAAAGATAAAGAAGAGGAAATTGTCAAGAAGATAAGAGATTGGGTTCAAGCAATAAATAACTGATAGAATAGATTACGGTATTGAAAACTATCGATTTTGATTGAACGTGTTGCCGTTGCAATCAATCGCTACAATTAGTGGAAAGTCTTCGACGGTGATTTCATAAATTGCTTCTGGTCCAAGTTCTTCGAACGCCACGATTTTCCATCCCAATATCTTTTCCGACAGGTACGCGGCACAGCCACTTGGAGCAATGAGATACGGTGCTCTGTATTTTTTTATAATCTCTACTGCTTCGGGTGTTCTTTCGCCCTTTCCGATGGTTGCTATGACACCTTTTGAAAGTGTGTATTCCAAGAATTTATCCATTCTCTTTGAAGTCGTCGGACCTATGACCATCTTTTCGTTCGAAAACGTTGGACCTGCGTAGAATATAATTCTGCCGTTGAGAGGTAGGGGCAGATTTCCCGTTTGGTTCTCAAATTCTATAATTTTCTTGTGCGCTGCATCCCGCATAACAATAAGTGTGCCCGAATAGTAGAAAGGTTCTCCAGCTTTCAACATGCACAAATCTATTTCACGCATTTATAATCACTCTCCCTGTGCGTGAAAGGTAGCAGTCCACACTTATTGCAAGGGGTAGTGTTGCTATGTGAGTCGGATATGCGTAAACCTTTACCGCATTGCAGGTAGGTCCAACACCGAGCGCTTGAACGCCGATGTGGAGCTTGTTGAGCAGGTTATGAAGTTTGTCAGCAAGTTTGTCGTATGTTTCAATATAACCGATTCTGGGCGTGTATTCCTCACCTGTGAATAGAGCCAGCCTCGATAAGAGGACCGCCATGTCGGCTGTTCCACCTATACCTATCCCAACGTTAATTGGTGGACATGCGTTCGGTCCGTTCTTTTGAATGTGCTGAGTCACTACGGCGATCACTTCGTCCTCTGAAGAAGACGGTGACATCATGTAGAGCGCGGTTAAATTCTCACTTCCCCCGCCTTTGGCTAGCATCCAAATTTCCAATTCATTTGAATCTTCAACTTCGAACTCGTGGATTACAGCTGGTAAGTTATCGAGGTTGTTCCTTCTTGAATACAGCGGATCTAAAACAGTACTTTTACGATAGCCGTTCTTTTCGTACGTGTCTTTAACTGCTTTGGATAAAGTTAGTTGAAGCGGTTCTTCGAGCAGCAAATCGTAAGGTCGGAACACGAAGAACTCAACCATCCCTGTATCTTGGCATAGCGGAAGCTTTTTCTCCGCTGCAATTTTTATGTTTTGCCTGATTTCATCAGCGAATGGTCCGGAGTAATTTTCAAAAACCTTTCGCATGTCTGGGTTTAGTCTTGTATTCATCTCTACAAGTTTTTCGCAAACCTTTTCGTATATCTGTTGATTTGAGACCAGTCGCATTGATATCTCCCCTTGTTAGTAATTTTTATAGATGCTCTTCAGGGATAGTTAGCCCAATATCACTTTCTGTGCCTTCTTTGCCTTCTATGGTCACATTCTTTATCCACTTTTTTCCTCTTATTCTTAGCAGAACAATTATAGCCTTTACAATTTCATCGGACAGGGTTAGGAAATAGACCCATGGAAGCGATAATTTCAATACAAATGCTCCAACTAAGGTAAGCGGTATACCAATAGCCCAGAGTGTGAATGTTTCAAGAAGGAACGCGAATTTCGCATCGCCCCCGGCACGCAAGATTCCGACAATACCAGCACCGTTGAATGATTTTATAGGCGCACCGACGAGCATGACCCACATGGTAGCTGTGAGCATTCTTTTTGTTGCAAGGTCTATCTTAAAAGTCGGGAGCAACGAATAATAAATAACGATAATTATTACTGCTGATACTAAGCCGGTTACCGAATTTGTGACCAACATCTTTGCACTGAACTTGTGAACTCTTTCGTACTCCAATCTACCTATCATCTTTCCCACCATGACAGAGGCAGCTATGACCAAACCAAATGTGATTGTCCAGACGTAGTTCTCGAAAGAAGATAGAATGTTCCTTGCGGCGTACACGCTGACTCCCATGCGGCCAAAGATGATGCCGTATACGGTCATCCCCAAGGACCACGAGATTTCGTTGAGTGTCGTAGGTGTCGCAAATTCGAAGAATTTCTTCACAAAATTTCTATCGATGTGCGAGAATGCAAAGCTGTAAGGAACCCTCAAGAAAGATGCGCGTATTATTTGATATACCGGGATGAAAAACCTTGCAACCGTAGTAGCAATCGCTATTCCAAGCAGTCCAAGTCTTGGGAAGCCTAACAATCCGTGAATGAGATTATAGGCAAGAAAAATTTGCAAAGCTGTACCGAAAACGTAGGATTCCATAGGAATAATAGCAAGTTCTATGCCACGTAGAAGTGTTCTGAACGCAATTTCCAAGGCAAAACCAAAATACGAAATCGAGATAACCTTGAGAAAAGGTACAGAAGCTGCTATAACCTCTTTGTCTTTAGTAAATATTGAAGAGAACATTTCTGGAAAGAAGAAAGTGAGAACAAAAAAGCCAAGTGCGATTATTAAAGATGAGTAAATCATCAAAGTTGATGTGCGCTTAATTCCTTCTCTGTCCTTTTTACCCCAATACTGCGAGACAAAGATAGCTCCACCTGTGTTCAAACCGAAAAGAAAAAGAATGACGAGAAAAGACCCTTGATTAGCAATTCCGTTCACTGTAACTTGCTTTTCTCCCATTCTGGAGAGAAAAACAGTGAGTATGAAAGTACCGGTATTAGCTATCAGGTTTTCTACCGAAACGGGTATCGCTATTTTGAGAATGTCTTTGACAGTGCTACTCATATGCAGCTTTTTCACCTCTCTGTGAAGAATTTTAGCCGAAATTCTAAACAATCCCCTTGCCGAATTCACAGTTTTGTTCGAGGAGCGAAATTGTCACTTCCTATTCTACCATAGAGAGTGTATAATTCAATGTGAGGAGGTTGATATGGTATGGCAAAAAAATACGACTTACGAATATATCGATGGGCACTCGTGACTGGGGCTTCTTCCGGAATCGGTAAAGAATTCGCTTACCAGCTTGCCAAAAAGGGGCTTAATTTAATACTGATAGGAAGGAGTATGCCCGCATTAACAAGTGTAGCAGATGAGATACATAAGATATCCAGTTCAAGCGTTGTCATATTACAGGCAGACTTAACCAAGGATTTGGATATGATATTCGATAACACTTCAAGATTTAACATCGACCTACTTGTAAACAACGCAGGTTTTGGACTTTACGGAGACTTCTTTAACAACTCTTTGGACGACTACATTAGAATGATTGATTTGAATATCTCTGCACTGACGAAGCTTACGCATTATTACGGTGCGGAGATGGCTAAAAGAAAAAGCGGCGGGATTATAAATATCGCATCAGTTGCAGGATTTTTCCCAATTCCACATTTAGCCGTTTACTCCGCGACGAAGGCATATGTTTACAGCTTGTCAATGAGCTTATGGGCGGAGTTGCAGGACAAGAACGTCAACGTGCTTTGTGTTGCAGCCGGTCCCACAGAGACAAGGTTTTTCGAAAGAGCACGGATGGAGACAAAAGGGAAATTAATGAAGCCCGAGCATGTTGTTGCAGGTGCACTAAAAGCATTTGAAAATGGTAATCCACTATACGTGCCCGGTTTTGGGAATAAGCTGACTTACTATTTCGTTAGAAAGTTCTTTGGTGACAAGTTCATTGCAAACTTTTTGGCTAAGTATTTTTAGCCTCTAGTATTATGATGGAAAAAGTTGTAAAAGTTGAAGGTGTGAAAGATGGTAATTTCGAGTAAGGATGTAAAGACCATATACTTTTGCCCAAGAAAGGCGAAGTTCGAAATAAGAAGTAGAAAGCAGACATCTGGTTTACAGTCAAGCGGCACGAACTTTCAGACGGATGCATTCGGTTGCACGCTTGTCGCAGATGTGGACGAAGTTGTTTCGGAAAAGCCGCTTATCGTGAAAGTATCAAAGACCGGCAAGAAGTTAGCAGAATACCACATGCTGGAAAGTGCGTTTGTAGGGTACGTCATAGAAAGCTGCGGGAAGCATTTAGAATCAATAATAGTCGAAAGTCCATATTACAGCGTGACCGTTAATTGGAAACCATATGTCAGTAAGATGCTCTCGATGATAGGAACTTTTTGCGAAACAGACGATTTCAGGGTAGTGAAAACACACTTGTGTCGCACATGTCAGTATTCGGCAGAATGCTTTAGAGAAATAGTGAACACAGAAAGCCTAACCTTCCTTCACGGTGTTAAGGAAAAGACTTTGGAAAAATTGAAATCGTATGGAATCAGGACTTTGAAGGATGTAATCAACATGAGCCCAATTATTGAAGAACTCATCGGTAAAGAGAAAACCAAGCGACTTGTCTTCCAAGCGCAGAGCATTTTGAACAATAAGCCAATACTCATAAAACCGCTCCCTAAGATTTCAGAGGGGCTGTATCTTGATATTGAAAGTTATACTCCCATAAGCTTCGATTACCTTTTCGGGATCTTGGACAACGGTTTGTATGTACCATTCTTAGCCCCAGACCCAAATCATGAAGAGGACACGTTTAAGAAAGTGATAGAATATATCTCTAAGAGTGGCAATCCCGTATACCATTTCCATAACTACGAAGTAAATCGATTCAAGAAGTTAGCTCGAAGGTACAACATAGAACTTCCCAAAAGTTTCTTCAGTCGGTTTATCGATGTTTACAAACTGTACGTTGACTACGTAGCTTTGCCAGTCCCATCGTATTCGTTGAAGAGCATTGCACGATACTTTGGCTTTAATTGGCGCACTCAATTAAACGGTCAGCTTGTAGTACATTCCTATGCTGAGTATTTGGCCACAGGTGATGAAAGAATACTGCAAGAAATACTCGTGTACAACGAGGACGATGTGCGAGCAACGGAATTTATATTGAAAAAACTGAAAGAAATTTTCTAAAATACATGATAAAAAAACCTTCCGGAAAGTTCAAAAAACCGAACCTTCCAGAAGGTTTAATTTTTTCTTGGCGCTTTTGACTATTTTGCTCTTTCGCTTTCCAATCTTGCTATGTAACCAGTCAACACTTCACTGACAATATATCAATTCAGAAAGAAAGTCCGAGTGCAACGTAGAACAAACTTGGGTTGAAGCTGGTTTCGAATTCCGGATCGCCGAACAGGTAATAAATCCTTACTCCGGCCTCTGCACTCAGAATAAACAGGTCGATCCCAGCGCCTACTCTTCCAAATATACCTAACTTGTTTGTCTCAGTAAAGCTCATCACATCGCCAACAGTTGTGTAAGCCGCACCTCGCAGATAGAACATGCTGAGTGGTAGCTTCAAATTCAGGCCGAAATAGAGATTTTCAACGTTGAATTCTTGTGATAGACTGAACTCCTGTGTCTCGAAATCGTAATATCCCACAGGATACAAGAACGCTAATATACCTGCATCAAAGCGCGCATAGAGTTCATACATTTGTTCTTGAAGGTTGGCCGCTTCAACACCAATGAACGATAATCCAACAGTTGATAACACCAAAAGAACAGCTACCAACAGCAACTTTCTCATCTTTATCCCTCCTCCGAATGTGGTGTGAAAATTGAAAACTCTTCGTTGCTAACTGTTACTACTCATTAATTTAGACCTTCTGAAAATGAAAATCGTTCAAGCACAGTCGTTGTTTAAACTCGGGCAGAAAAATGTCTTATTACCTCTTCCGGTGATTCAATAGCAGGACTGTGCCCAATGTCTTTTAGCACTATTAACTTACCATTTGGGAAAGCCGCTGCGGTTTTCTGCATACTTATGTAATCAAGTATCACGTCCTTGTCGCCGTAGATGACAACAACAGGAATCTCAACGTTCTTGGCTTTGTCAGAATAGTTGTATTCAGCCAGTGCCTTTGCGTTGCCTATAAAGGCTTTCTTTGCCATTCTAAGAGCATCTGCTGTTATTCTTTCGAAGAATTTTTCATCATCGTAAGTTGGAGCGTTCATCATTAAGGCTCGTTTAATCAGCTCCGGATTTTTCCTGTAGACATCTATAATTTTGTAGGCTGATTCATCGTATCGCGGCATACCGAAGACGGGTGCTGGGTCAACTAAAATCAATTTAATCAGATTCTTGGGGTTTCTCACAGCGTAGCCCATAGCAACTGCACCGCCAAGCGAGTGACCAAGTAAAATGAAATTCCTTATCCCGAGAGTTTCTACAAATTTTTCTAGCGCATCAACGTATTTCTCAATGCTAACATCTCCTGGGAGTTCGTCTGAGAAACCGAAATTTGGCAAGTCAAGCGCGTAGACTGTGTATTTCTCTTGAGGAATTTTCTTTATAAGTGGTTCAAAAAATCTTGCTGAAGCGAAGTTCCCGTGAACCAACACGATAGGAATATTCCCATTTCCGTACTTTATGTAGTGAATCCGTCCAGCTGGAGTTTGAACAAGCATTCCATACGGCCTTCTGGATTTCTTTAAATGCACAAGTAGTGCGTTGAGATAGTTCATTCTGAACATTCTAATGTAGTAGCTAATTCCTAACGGCATGAAGAGGACAACAAAGATCAAAAGAGCGCCGAAGATTATAGAAAGTGGGACATTGGATCTGCTGAATAGAAATGGCATAGCAACGTAAATAAGTGCTCCGTAAAATGGTCCATCAACGGATGCCATTCCACCAATGACCGAGACTGCCAATAGATCGAGTGACTTGGCAATTCCAAAATCGCTTGGTGCTATGTAACCTATAACATGCGCATAAAGTGCGCCGGCAAGTCCTGCGAACATGGAACCTACCGCAAAAGCAAGTACTTTGAACCATGCGTTGTTTACTCCCATGACTGCAGCAGCTGTTTCGTTCTCTCTTATTGCCATCCAAGCCCTACCGGTTCTCGAATTTATCAACCTCTCAGAGATGACATAGCTCACAAAGAGCACAGAAAGCACGAGGAGGTACTTTTCCACATCAGAATTCCACAAATGTGGAAACGGGATATTCCTTATACCTGCATGTCCGCCGGTTATATGTTCGAAGTATCCAAAAATCTGCTCAATAGCTACGACAAATCCCATAGTTGCAATGGCTAGGTAAAATCCGGATAGCCTTAATGCAGGAAAACCTATCAAAATGCCGAAGGCAAATGCAATTAAACCACCGATTAACATCGCAAAGACAAGAGGGACATTAAAATTCATTACCAGTAGCGTTGAGGTATATGCACCTATGCTCATAAAAGCGGCATGCCCTATTGAAATCTGACCTGAATAGCCCATTATCAAATTCAAACCTAAGGCGGCGAGTGCGTAAATCCCAACAAGGCTAAGTATAGTTATCATAAACGCGCTCTTCAAAAGCAAGAAAGGCAGTAGTGCAAGTAACAGCCAAGTCCACAGCATCAAGCTCGCCTCCTTAATCTTCTTCCAAACAGCCCGTTCGGGAAGAAAATTAATACCAAAACGATTATGACAAGTGAGAAGGAAGCCTTAAAACCTTCGGAGATGTAGTTACCTACAATTTTCTCTAAGACACCAAGCAACAAGCCACCAAGAACAGCTCCTGTGAAAGTTTCAAATCCTCCTAAGACAGCGGCGGTGAAGCCTTGTATTTGATAAAATGTAAGCATTGTAGGCGAAACAAACACTTTTGGTGCAGAAATCACACCAACAATCGCCGCCATGGCTGTTCCAAAAGCCCATGAAAATGCAAGCACAGATCCAACATTTATTCCCATGTAACCGGCGACTTCCTCATTTTCAGAAACTGCACGCACAGCAATCCCAAATTTTGTGAATTTCGTGAATAGAGCTAACAAAAGGGAAATGATGGCAAGTATTGAGAATACAAGAATATCCTGCCTACGAATAACCACAATACCGAAATCTCCGCGGATAACAAACGGTGTACCCGTAACGATTTCAGGGAATGCCTTGTATTGGGTTCCCCAAATTTCAACTGCGAGACCTTCTAAAATCATCAAAATTCCGAATGTGACGATTAGCATTGAAGCATGCGAAAGATGTCTTATAGGGCGCAGACCATAGCGTTCAACAGCGATACCCATAATCGCCGCGAAAATTATCCCTATAGCTATTGAGAAATACAAATTCAAACCCGCGGAAGAACTCAACCACCAGATTACATAAGTTACAAACATCCCCATATTTCCATACGCAAAGTTCATCACACCGCTCACTTTGTACATCATGACGAGCCCTATAGCAACAAGAGAGTAAATGGCACCTGTTGAAAGTCCAAGAAGGATTTGGTTTATCACTTTTTAACACCCCCAAGATATTTCTCACGCACGACAGGATTGTCTCTGAGCTCCTCGGCTCTTCCCTGGAGTGCAACTTTTCCATTTTCTAAAACATAACCATGGTGAGCGATACTCAGAGCCACAGAAGTATTCTGCTCCACCAATATTACGGTGATCTTTAAATTCTCGTTTATGTATTTTATGACGTCCGTGATTCTCTGAACAACGATAGGCGCAAGGCCTAGAGAAGGTTCATCTAACATTAGATACTTTGGGGCTGCCATCAGTGCACGTGCTATTGCCAGCATCTGCTGCTCCCCACCAGACAAAGTACCGGCAATTTGATTGAGCCGTTCCTTCAAAAATGGGAATATGCCAAAAACGAAATCGAGGTTCGCTTTTTTATTTGTGTAAGCACCGGCCAGAAGATTTTCTTTTACCGTCATATGGTAAAATATCCCTCTGCCTTCTGGACAGAGAACAAGACCTTTTCTTACCCTTTCATGCACGGGCAGTCTATCGATAGACTCATCACCGACAATTATTGTCCCTGAGTATTTCACACTTCCCGCAAACGCCTTCAACGTTGAACTCTTGCCTGCTCCATTTGCTCCGAGGATCGCTGTGATACTTCCAGCTGGAATGCTAAGTTCAACACCCTTAACTGCATGCACTGGTCCATACCATACATTAAGGCTTTTAACGAGGATATCTTTCACATCTAAATGCTCACCAAGTTTTTCATTCTCCATCAATTTCACCTCACTATGCTAATGCAACTGGATGTGATCATTGAACTGTTACAGCTGTTCCCAAGTACGCTTTAATAACTTCCTCGTTATTTACCACATCCTGTGTTGTTCCCTCTGCGATCTTTTTGCCGAAGTTGATCACGGTTATTCTGTCTGATATATCAAGGACCATTCTCATATCGTGCTCAATGAGAAATACCGTAATGCCGTTGTCTCTTATCCTAATGATTTTCTCTTTAAGGATATCTGATTCCTTCTCCGTTAAACCCGCAGCAGGTTCGTCGAGAAGGAGTATTTTTGGCTCCGTCATAAGTGCTCTTCCTACATCAATAAGTTTTTGAAAACCATAAGGAAGCGTTCCAGCGTAAACTCCCAATATGGTCTTAATACCAAGCAAATCGGCAACTTCTATGGCTCTCAATCTCGCTTTACGTTCCTCTAAAGTAAATCTATTTGTGTAGACAATTTCATCGAAATGATTGTATTGAAGTTTCGAATGATAACCGAGCATCAAGTTCTGCAACACGGTCATGTACTTGAAGATAATGATATTTTGGAAGCTTCTTCCAAGACCATGATAGACTCTTTTGTGCACTGGTAAGTGTGTGATATCCTTGCCGTCAAGAAGGACTCTACCATCGTGTTTTACTAAGCCGGATATAGCATTAAAAACCGTTGTTTTTCCCGCTCCGTTAGGACCTATTAACGAATGTATCGTTTTATCTTTAACCTCCATAGTAAGGTTGTCAACAGCAACAAGACCCGAAAACCTTACACTTATATTCTCAAGTTTTAGCATCTCTTCTCAACTCCTGTCTTTATTGTTCTTGTCGCTAAACAGCTCTCTATGAGACGTACTTTTACTTACAAAAGCCGCGGGCTTCATCGGGAGGGGTCTGTAATTAACCTTAACCTTGTAGCCCGCGGCGTACCACTCTTAGTAGCCAGCTGTTTGGTATATAGTTTCTTTATAGTATTGGAATTACGGTGATCACGGCCTGATTAAATCAGTAAGAGGTACAAACTGTCCATTTTTCACAACCATGAAGTACATGGACGTCTTACCGCGTCTGATATTCGGACCCCACGTGATATCTTTGGCAAGTATACCGTTCCAGTTCTTGAAGCTTTCAAGTGCTTTTACAAGCCCTTCTCTTGTTAGGTTCTTTCCTGCCCTGACCAAACCTTCCGTGAAAACTTCAGCGGCAATGAAACCTGCAACTGCGTAGGACGACATAACTTCTTTTGGGTACGTCTGTTGGTAAATGGAAATTGCCCTTTGATAGTCTCTTACAAATTCTGGTCTGTCTGGTGTTGCAAGTGGTACCCAACCAGTGAAGATGATACCTTCAGCGTACTTTCCAGCAAGTGTTATAAATGATGGGTCTGCGTTCGGATATATCGTAATTATCTTGCTGTTGAGACCGTAGTCACGAATGGTCTTTATCCAGCGGATTGTATCTGTAATTAATCCGTAAATAACTATCACATCTGGGTTCTTTTCAAGAAGTTTTACAACAAGCCCGCTGTAATCCGTATCTGCTGGATTGTAAGAAATTTCTACAATTGGCTTCATCTTGTAGTCTTCCAGCTTAGCCTTGAACGCTGCGTATCCTTCCAAACCAATATCGTTGTTCATGTAAATAATCCCCGGGTTCTTGAATTTTGCAATCTCTCCGACGTACTTGGCAATCAGTGTTCCTTCAAGTGTATAGTCTGGTTGGACTCCGAAGATGTACTTTTTCGGTGGGATAACAAGTTTTGATGTACCTGCACCTTGGTACACGAATGGAACTTTGTTCTGCTCAAGGTAATCCATAACCGCTAAACAACCGTACGTTCCAAGTCCACCAACTATTGCAAAGACTTTGTCTTGTTCAACTAACCTCTTGACTTCAACAACAGTTTTTGCCGGGTTGAGTTGGTCGTCAGCAATTATGAGCTCTATCTTTCTTCCGTAAACTCCGCCTCTGCTGTTAATCCAGTTGAAATATGCCTTCATACCTTTGCTCATCTCTTGGCCAATAATCGCATATGGACCGGACAGTGCTTGGAAAGTTCCAATGACTACTTTGTCATCGTAAACCCCAACTTCCGCAAACAAGCTTACCAAAAATACAAGCATAAGAATAACACTTAGAAACTTTTTCATATGACACACCTCCTCTGATGGAATAGGAAAAGCTTAAAATCAGATTAATCCTAGTTTTTGGGCTTCTTTGGTTAAATAATCGCGAAAATCCGGATGGGCCACCGATATCAGTGCAAGTGCACGTTTACGCGTTGGTAGTCCTCTAAGTCGCACAGCACCCCACTCTGTTACAACATAATCAAGTTCTTGCCGTGGGACTGTTACCGGCGAACCTTGAGGGAGCAGTGGTACTATCGTTGAAATTTGTCCGTCTTTTGCAGTTGACCTTATCGCAATGATGCCTTTTCCATCTTTGCTCTTTACAGCTCCCCTGTGAGTATCAAGCTGACCTCCAGTACCACTGTAATGACTGGTTCCTATCGCTTCCGAACATACGTTTCCAGTTAAATCAACCATAAGTGCAGTGTTTATACTAACCATCTTTTCATTTTGTGCGATTACGAATGGATCATTCACGTAGCGTCCTCTTAAAAACAATACAGCTGGGTTATCATCGATGAATTTATACATTCTCTCACTGCCGTAAGCAAACGTACAGACAAATTTCCCGTTCCAAAGCGTCTTTCTTTTATTCGTTATGGCACCAGCTTCAAAGAGATCTATCATGCTTTCGGTGAACATTTCCGTGTGGATGCCCAAATCTCTTTTCTCAACCAGAAATTTTGCAACGGCGTTTGGAATTCCTCCAATACCAAGCTGGATAGTGGAGCCATTTTCTATTAGTTCAACAATATGCTGTGCTATTTTCTCCTCTACTTCAGCTGGTTCAAGAAGTTCGGCTTGTGGCAAAGGATAGTCTACTTCGATTATGTAATCAACTTCAGAGATGTGAACATGTGTATCACCATGTGTTCTCGGCGCGTTGGGATTCACTTCGAGGATAACTATATCAGCATTCTCAAGCACATCCTTTTCGTAAACAACGCTCGCCGACAGCGTGAAGAAACCTTTCTCATCCATGGGAGACGCTACACCAACGAAAACGTTGACTTTTGTGGACTGTATCAAATTCACTCCAGCTTGGTGCAGGTTATTTGGAACGTAGTATGTGTTCTTCGAAAGCTTTCGATTGAAGGGTCCAAAAAACCAAGAATAGTTGTAGAATCTATTGGAATATTCTTCTTTTGAACAAAATTCATAAGGTTCTGTGTTCAAACACGTGAAAACTTCCAATCCGCTCGCTTGCGTTCGATGAAGGTTTCTGAGAAAAACCTTAGGTTCCATAGGAGTCATTCCGACAACTATTGTCCAATTGTCCTGTAGGATTGAGAGTACGTTTTCGATATTTGTGAGTCTTTTTTGATATTCATCTTTGAAATCCACGCTACTTCACCCCCAGCCCTTCCGACAGGTAAACAAAGATCTCCTCTAAGAAATGTTCCAATTTTTTTGTATCTGTAACCTTACCAGCAAGAACATATCTTTCGCCCAAGTAGTGACCGATTCCCATGAAAATCATGGCGATGTAACTTAGAATACGTTCGGAATCTACATTATCAAGGTGTTCCATGTCCAAGTCCAGTTGACCATCTTGAATTGCAGTTTTCAGGGCTTTGCAGTAGGATTGAAAGATTGAAGAGTAGTATTCTTTTGCGATCTCCAAGTCAAGCGATTGACTTTCTCTCACGATTTTGTACATACTCGCATGGCTTTTGAAAAACTGAACAAAAGCATACAATCCAGCAATTTCCTGAATCAACCTTGGGTAATTCTTAACATTTTCCAGCGCCTTTCTGACGTTGTACCTTAATCCCTTGTTTATCCATCGAACCAGTTCACGTAAGATTTCCTTTTTGTTCTCAAAGTACAGATAAATAGTTCCAACTGCAATTCCAGATGACCTTGCGATGTCGTATATCTGTGTTTTTTGGTAACCATAAGTGCCAAAGAGCGTTTCTGAATTCGCAAGTATTAGTTCTCGCTTTTCGTCAATTTCTAGAACGTGCTTTTCTGGTTTGAATTCAAATATTTCCTTAGGAAGTTTTCGGGAACCTTTTTCTTTTCTTTGAAGACCGTTCATGATAAGTGAGATAAAGGCTTTCGGCTCTACTTCAACGTTCAAAAGATCGCCAAAGTTCACTACAAACCTTATAGGTGACCAGAAATAGAACTGCCCAACATCCGTTAGCCCATACTTTTCTGAAACAGAGTATATGAGCTCTTCGAACTCGTTTCGTAGCCATTCAAAATGGTACTCGTTAAGGTGAATCGCTTGAATTAAATCTTTGTTTAACCTACAAAATTCGAAGTATTTCAAAGCAACTTCCGTTATAGAATCACCATTTAGCGTTGTTTTGAGATTTTCCATCAATTCATCAACAATTTCTCTGAACAATTCGTCTTTATTAATGTAGTATTGATAAAAAGCGGCGGTGCTTAGACCAGCATGTTTAGCGATCTGAGAAATGGACACATCAGCAAAATTGTTTTCACTAAAAAGCTTAATAGCAGCCATTTTAAGCTTGCCTTTTGATTCAATTCCATCTACGCGCTGAGGTATTCGTTTCATCTTTTTTGAACCATTAGATAATTGTTCATCTTTCAAAACGTCTTTTTTCAATACCGGTCCCTCCACACCTTCCCTAAGTGATTCAGTAAACATGGTAAATAATTCATGCTTTACAAAGAATTCGAATGTACTACATTCTGAAAGCGGTAGCAACTTGTTGATATCCCACACCGGATGTTAAGAAAATGACCACTTTTCCTTTCAACTCCTCGATTTTCCCTTCATCGAAAGCGTCGTCGTAAGCCATGTATACACACGCAGAGCCCGTGTAGCCGTATTTGTGCATAATCATGTGCGCTCTTTCAACAGGTAAGCCCAATATCTCCATAACCTTCTCTATCGTCTTCTTTCTCACCTGCGTGAAGAAAATCATGCCTATCTCGTCCTTCGTGATACTGTATTTCTCCATGAGCCTATTAATCAGCATCGGCCAGCCTTCTTCGTTAACCGTCGACGGATATGCTGCCCTAAGGTCTAATTTGTGGAGGCCTCTTTCGAAACCTGCCAAATTCATTGTACCAGCACCCATATAAATTCCCCAATTCTGCCACCAGCTGCCATCAGCACGTGCCACACTACCTATGTATCCTGGTTCATCAGATGACGTAAGTAAAAGTGCACCTGCACCATCGCTGAAAAGCGCTTCCCAAGAATATTTCCAACTTAAGAATTTCGTCATTGCGTACGTGCCTATTACAAGGACGTTTTTGTAATCCCCCATAGCGATGTATCTCGCAGCGATGTCGAGCATTAGTGCTCCATTCGCACACGAAGCATTCACGTTGAATGCGAGAGGTTCTGCCTTGTGTGCGCCTATGAGATACTGCACTCTCGGTGCATCCGGTGGGGATACAGATTCCGGAGTATCTGTACCAACGATTATTAGGTCAACTTCCTCAGGCTTCATACCGACTCGTGCAAGTGCTTTTTTTGCAGCTTCCGCTGCCATATATGTAGGTGTTTCCCAATCTTCAGAAACATGTCTGTGGTTGATACCAATCACATCAGAAAAATACGGATCGATAGTGAACATCGTAAGCTTTTCGAACTCAGCATTCGTCATGACTTTCTGCGGAACGTACATGCCTGAAGAAATGATCTTAGCGTACTTCATAACCAAACCTCCTATTCTTAAATAAAAATGTATTCTAACAAATACTTCGTTGAAAGGTGAATCATATGTCATATTTCATGTGAATCACCTTTCACATTATAACACCCGTAGCACGAAAGAACGATATATCGAAATAAGGAGTATTCCGGAAATAAATCGAAAGAGGTGATAATAGAAGTAGTATATTCTAAATATTGTAGTGTTTCTTCCTTATCCTGACTCTCGGAATGGGAAATAAAAATCCCGCCCTCAATGGGCGGGAAGTTGAAGCAACTTACAAATCTAAAGAACTCTCAAATCTCAAGGTAATTTTTTATATTACTATTTTCGTCAATAACGGGAACAATTTTCCCTTCTTTGGAAGTCATTATTATCACCATACCTGGTCCATGACCGGTCTTAAAACAATCTGAATGGACTACGACACCTATCGAAAGTGCTCCGCCTTTGTAGCCTCCAGCTCCATAGCCATTATAGTGGTCTGATATAGCAACTAAATCCCCGATACGCACTTTGTCAAGACCATACTTTTTTATTTCCTCCTTATCGAGCGTATTCATATCGTAGTCGGTTGCTGCAGGATTACCTGCCCCTATACCAGAGCCTGTCAAATGCGCAGGAACTACAGCGGTAACTGGCACGTGGAGTTTTCCTTTCTTGAGCTTTATTGGAATTTTTTCAAACAGGCATGGGTCTATGTTCATAACCTTCACTTCTGGATAATCAAGAAGTTCCAAACCCTGCCCCCACGCTTTTATCTGTATCTTATCACCAATTGCTAACTTTTCCTTTTCAGGGAACCAAATAAGAATGTGATCTATACCTCCATGTTTTCCAATCACGTAGCCTTTCATGCCTTTTGCATCTCCGGATACTACCGTTGCTTCATTTCCTATGCATGCAAGAGCCATGCATGTGGGATTCAAATCTTTGTCTTTGTTCTTTGTGCTAACATCAGGTTCGATGTGATCACCGTGCATTTTGAAAGCGTTATCACCAAGCCCGAAGTTGTAAGTAATGCCTCCAACTCCCGGAAAGTAGAACGAATTACCATCACCATCGACAACAGGCATGCGAACCACAGGATGCGCTACTTCAACCAATATCGAAAGCTGGACAACCTGGTCTTTGTTGGTTTTAAGTATATCCGTTGTTTTCTCTTTTTTTAGTTCACCCATGTCTTCATCTCCCTTCCATCTGTAAGGCTCTTCGAAAAACGATCTATGCAATTTTTACCACTTGCTAATGTGGATTTTCTTTTCATCAACTTCTTCCAAAACGTGTGTGTCTTTTTGCTCGTCAGGATAACCGATACCTATCACGCACAAGACCCTATAACCTTCCGGAATGTGAAGTATTTCTTTAATCTTGGCTTCAACGGAAATACCATCTTGGAAACGTTCGTGTGCGTGACCCCAGCAACTGCCAAGTCCGTTTTCAACGCACAGAAGCTGTATGTATGTGGCCACGATAGAAGCATCTGAAAGCCAGGTAGAACTAACTTCGTTTGCTGCAACAACGATACATGCAGGTGCTGTTTCAAGAAATGAAAACGCACCCTGCCTTGCTCTCTTAATTTCTTGGATCTTATCTCTATCAGTCACAATAACCAGATCAACAGGTCTTGAGTTTCGGCCACTTGGAGCTAACAGGGAGTATTTTGCAATCTGTTTTAATAAATCGAAAGGCACGCTTTCCTGTTTAAATTTCCTTATACTTCTTCTTTTCAAAATCACTTCCCGAAGTTCCATTCTGTTCCCTCCCCTCAAAAAACAAGTTGAAAGATTAGTTCGCTATTCAAACTTTCCAATATTTATTATACTACTTGTCTTAAGTTTTTGAACGATAAAAAGAAAGCTGTACACTATGTTGAAATGAGAAACTTTTCGTCAAATATCAAAGGGAACCGCTAAGCCTCAAATTTAAACGTTTTTTGGGATATTTTCCTAAACTTGACAAAACCGATTTCAAATGGTAAGCTCAAGTTAGACAGTTGAATACTATTAGCCCGAGGGGAGCTCCTGAATGCGGGGCTGAGAGGAAGGAGTCAATCCTTCGACCCTTCGAACCTGATCCGGGTAATACCGGCGGAGGGATTGGGCAAAAATGTGAGACAACTTGTATTACAAGCAGAAAATCAAATGTAGAAAGGTCCCTCCGAAGATGAAATTCGGAGGGACTTTTTTTTACACACTAAAAAAGGAGGTTGAACAACTTATGGGGAAAGATCTTACGATTTCAAAGCTCATTGTTGAGAACTTCTTCGAAAAGCTTTCAAACGCCTTGGAAGTTGATGTGGCAATTGCCGGATGTGGTCCTAGTGCTCTCACGCTTTCACTGGAGCTATCTAAGAAGGGCTACAAAGTTGCTATTTTTGAAGCAAAAAACGAGCCTGGTGGAGGTATTTGGGGCGGTGGAATGATGTTCAACGAAGTCGTGCTGGAATCTGAACTGGAAGGTTATCTTAAAGAACTCGGTATAAGGTTCAAAAAATTCGACGAGTTCATCGTTACCGATTCTGTTCATCTTGCTTCAGCCCTGCTCTACCATACAACGCTTGCAGGGACGATGATTTTCAACAACGTGTTTGTCGAGGACTTGGTGATGTACGATAGGAGAGTTTCTGGAGTCGTAATCAACTGGACACCAACTTTAAGGGAAAAGCTACACGTTGATCCAATAAGCATTGTCTCAAAGTTCACGGTCGATGGAACAGGTCACCCAGCCAATCTCGTGAAATTGCTATCAAAACGTGGGATAATTTCATCCATTGGTGGTTCCACCGAAGCTTCCTACAACTTCGGAATAGTCGGATACGAGTTTCCGATGGATGCAGAAAACGGCGAAAGATTTGTTGTTGAAAATACAAGGGAAATCTACCCCGGATTGTACATTGTCGGAATGGCGGCCGTGAGCGTTGGAGCAGGGCCAAGGATGGGACCGATATTCGGAGGAATGATAATGTCCGGTCTAAGGGCTGCCGAACTCATATCCAACGAACTAAGAAAGATGGGAGGGAGCGACGATGAGCGATAGGTTCATGACACAAATGCAGATGGCTCGGAACAATATAGTTTCTGAAGAGATGAGAATCTGCGCGTTGGGTGAAGGAGTATCTGTCGAAGTGATTATGGAAAAGCTGGCAAACGGTCAGGCTGTCATTCCAAAGAACAGATTGCACAACATCAGTAAACCGAAGGTTATCGGTTCTAATTTCTCAGTAAAGGTGAACGCGAACATAGGAACGTCTTTTGGGTACTCGTCTCTCAAGGAAGAACTGGAAAAGTTGAACGTTGCCCTTAGTGCCGGTGCTGATTCAGTTATGGTGCTATCAACTTGGGGTAATCTATCGGAGATGAGGAGAATCATCGTTGAGAACTCACCCGTACCCGTTGGCTCGGTTCCCATTTACGATTCGGCGGTCAAAGCATATGAGGAAGGAAAGAACGTCATCGATTTTTCAGAGAAAGATTTTATAGACATGGTTTATGCTCATGCCAAAGATGGCATAGATTTCATGACCATCCATGTTGGAATCACTAAGGATGTGTTAAAAAAGCTCAAAGACAGTAAGCGGATTCTAAAGATCGTGAGTCGAGGTGGGGCTATTATCGCAGGATGGATGATAAAGAACAATAGGGAGAATCCGTTCTATGAGCATTTCGATGAGATACTTGATATAGCTGCGGAATTCGACATCACGCTGAGCTTAGGCGACGGGATGAGACCAGGCGCTGTGGTTGATGCAACCGACCCTCAGCAGTTGGAAGAGCTCTTTGTCATGAGTCAACTTGTGGATAGGGCAAGGGAAAAAGGTGTCCAAGTGATGTTAGAAGGTCCTGGACATGTACCACTGAACGAGATAGAAACCAACGTGAAGTTGATGAAAAAGATAGGTAAGGGAGCTCCCATATTCTTACTTGGCCCACTTCCGACAGACCGGGGAGTGGGGCATGATCACATAGTGAGCGCAGTTGGAGCTGCCTTCGCTGCTTATCACGGCTGCGATTTCATCTGTTACGTAACTCCTGCCGAACACGTGGCACTACCGGATGTAGAAGATGTTAAGTACGGCGTAATTGCTTCAAAGATAGCTGCGGTTATCGCTGATGTTGCAAGGGGCAATAAGAAAGCGCTGGAATTGGAACATCAAATGGCTTTGGCTCGAGCAAGATTCGATTGGAACAAAATGTTCGAACTCGCGATACATTCCGAGGATGCAAAAAAGAAACTGAAATCCAGACCATACGAGTCTGAAGGATGTTCCATGTGCGGTCCTTTTTGTGCTATTAAAGTCACTAAAGATTTTTCGGAAGGTAAGATAACAGTTATGATGTAACTGTTCAGGTGATGTGGCACTATGAGCTTGAAAAGAAAAAGAAAATGTGTTTCTACAAGTTTAATTCGAGCTAATGTCTCGCTTCTCAAAACTCTTCCAAATTCAACGCATTACGAACTTACCTTTTTCAAAAAGGAGGACCTTCCAGTTGTCCTTGATTTTTTAAATGAGAAGGGTGCTACTTTTGGTATTCACGCACCGTTTGTTTTCAGATACCAAGCTGTTCATCCCAATCCATCTTCGCTTTCAACCGAACTAAGAAAAGAAACTTATGAAAAGAACGAACAATGCTGCAAATTAGCAAAAGAGATAGGAGCTGAGTATGTCGTAATCCACTTTCCAAACGCAAAGCAAACAGAGAATTGGTTGAAGGACAAAAATATCTTGAAGGAAGCAATTGAACACGTTAGAAATCTGAGCAATTATTGTCAGGTAAGAATAGAAAACGTTTACTACAACGAATATTTCCACAACGCAAAAGACTACAGGTGGTTTCTCGAGCAAACTGGTACAACTCTCTGTCTTGACTTAGGCCATCTGTTACTCGATAGCGAACGATACGGCTTTAGCACTGTGGAGTTCGTGGATGTTGTTGAAGAATACATCTCCGAAGTGCACCTTTACTACGCTGATTCAAAGGTTTACGAAAAGTGTCACCATGCCCCTTGGGGGTGTTCTGCGGAATTCAAAATACTACTCGAACGAATAAGGTCACTAAATTGCGATTTTACGCTTGAAGCATCGAACGATTGTCAAGAGGGACTTGAAAAACTTATAGCCTTTTGGGAGGGATTATGATGCTACTTGTGATATCTGGCTTTGACCCGTCTGCGGGAGCGGGTATACTTCAAGATATAAAGTCTCTTTCGCTTCTTGGGATAACGGCATTCGGGGTTGTAAGCTGTTATACCGTCCAAAATAGTGAAAGGGTTTTCTCTATAACTTTCAGGAAGTGGGAAGAAATTGAAAGAGAGTTGTCAGTTCTTCCGGAACCTAAGGTGATAAAAATCGGACTCATTTCGCCAGAGTTTGTAAAGCTTATAAGAGAGAAGTTCCCAAATGCCAAAATCATTTGGAACGTGATTCTTAGCTCAAGTTCTGGTTACTTTTTTGAATCTGCCGAAATAGTGAAGGAAAATCTTGATTACGCGGATCTTGTTGTTCTAAACAACAACGAAGCTGAAAAGCTTCAAGTTCTCCACATAGCAGAGCGCGATTCTGATAAGAAGTTCGTAATAACATTTGGACATTCGAACGATCATTCTGACAGAATTTCTGTTTTGTACTCGGGCAAGTACTTTGCAGAAGAAAGAATAATCCACAATGGTAAATCGCACTTTCACGGCACAGGTTGTGCATTCAGCAGTTTATTAGCAGGATTCATATATCTTGGATATCCACCGAACGAAGCCATAATTGAGACAATGAGAATCATGAAAAAGATTCTCATACTCAGCGGAAAGGAGGAACCATTGAGGCAAGTACAGACTGAAAAACTTGCTCGTGAATGGATGAAATATGAAGCTTTGGAAGAACTCGAAGAGATAGTCGAAGAGCTTGTGAGAATAGGAAAGTACACGGTACCTGAAGTTGGGCAGAACGTGTCGTATGCTCTACCTTGGTCAGAAAATGAATACGAAGTAGCCAAATTCCCCGGAAGAATTAGGCTCAAAGAAGGAATTCCAACATTTGTGTCAGGACCTGCTTTTAAGGACAAGTCACACACAGCAAGAATGTGTCTAACAGCAAAGAAATACGCCCCACAGATTAGATGTGTTAGTAACATTAGGTACCTCCCTGAATACATAGAAAACGCAGTGAATGCTGGGCTGAAAGTTTTCAAGTACGACAGAGCAAGTGAACCAGATGAGGTTAGAAATGAAGATGGAAAATCGATGGAATGGATGATAAAAAGTGCTGTGAGAACTTCGGAACAGATACCGGACATCATTTACGACGAAGGATGGTTTGGAAAAGAAGCAATGATAAGAGTTTTTGGAAGAAGTCCAAAAGATGTTATGGAGAAGATCAAAAAGGTCGTCGGAAAAACAACTCAAGTTAGGTTATAAAGAAACTCAAAAAACATTTTCTTAAGATAATTAAAAGTACTTCGGTTAGAAAAATAAAGAGAGTCGTTCACGGTCCATTCGTTAATTACGATGTTTCGGATATCTTTGCCAAGATACTTGAAACGACTATTGCATATTGTCCAGTTGTTCAAAATTAAGTTTTTACCACTCAAAAATTGCGTCATTTCTCACTCAATTCAACAACAAGTGCCCCGCAAAGGGGCACTTGTTGTTGGTTTCATATTTTTTATTCAGCAAATTCTTCCGATTTTTTATTAATCGTTCTCACTCTTGGAACTCTATCAATGCGTACTTTCCGTTCTTTCTGTAGAGCATATTAATTTCTCCGGTATCGACATTCCTGAAAACGAAGAACTGATGTCCCATGACGTCCATTTGGGCAATCGCTTCTTCCAGCGAAGCTTGCATAAGATAAACTCTTTTTACACTGTCAATTTTGTCTTCTTCGTCTTCAATTTCATACCTGGGAGAAAGTTCTTCGGCCATCGCTTCTGTTAAACCTTTCACACTCGATTTGTGGTAGGACTTGTGCAGTTCTCTTTCTCTTTTAATTGCTTTTTCAAAATTATCACATGCGATGTCGATAACTCCATAAATGTCGTTTGCTTTTTCCTGGACAACAATATCCTTACCGTTAATGTGTGTCATCAATCTTAAGGTATAGTATGGTCCGTCTTTGTCAAAACGTGCTTCAATGTGCACGTCATCCCGTGAAACGAACATTCCTAGAGCTCTTTTCACCTTTTCAAGTTTTCTGTCGAGGTAACTTTCGATAGCTTCTGAGAGTTCAAAGCCGCGAGCGAATGTCTTGACGTCCATAGAATCACCTCCGTATGATTTGTTCGTTCAGCTCGGTCACAAGTTCCATCGTGTAGAAAGACAGAGTGATGAGGAAATATGAAACAGTTTTACCAACAAGTAATTTCTCTTCGCCAAGAATGAATTTCTTCGCAGTCAAAATCAATGCTATGATAAGTGCAACGGTTACAAGGAAAAGGAATGGAACGAAGTAAGACATGAAAGCAAAAATCAAAGTGAACGTAAGATAGAGATTGGCAAGTGCGTAAAGTTTTTCATCCGTATTCTTAAACCACTTAGAAATTACAATACTTACTCCAACAACACCTATAAAGAAGACAGTGTTCGCAATTCCAATGAAAACTTTAACCACCGGATGGTCAATGAAGAAAAACGCGTTCGAGATAATGGAGAGAACAAATCCTATTGAAAAAATCACGGCTGAGAACACGATAAAATCCTTAGAGGATTTTTCTTCAATAACGCTGTTCAAATAATCTTTAATCATCAATCAAAACCCCCTTCCAACAACTAGGCCGAAGACTTCTGGCCCAACATGAGCAGCTATTGCAGGTCCAATTCGCGCCACTGAGTGAACATTGAATCCTTTCAAAAGTTTGTCAAGATATTCTTTCATGTGAACAACTCCGTATCCACCAATTACTATCGGATTATCTACTTTTGCCATGAACTCTTTTGTTAGCTCTCTCATTCGGTTTATAAGTCCGTCATGGGTTCGTTCCATCCCGAGTGAAGCTGTATAACCTTCGTCGTTCGTTGTGAGTATAGGTTTGATTCTTAAAAGTTTTCCGAGCAACGCTTTAGCATGACCTATTCTTCCACCACGCTCGAGATACTCAAGCGAGGAAACGGAAAAAACTAATAGACTCTCCTTAACAAATGTATCAACTATCTCCTGAGTTACTTTGATGCCATTTTCGGCGGCGTTGATCACGCGCTGTAGCACGTAAGTTGTCTTTACACTACCACTCTTCGAGTCAAGGACAGTCACGTTTTTCAGTCTCTCATCTTTGACAATAGACGAGATGGTATCATATGTTCCACTCAATTTTTGCGAGATAGTGACCACGTAAACATTTTCGAATTCTTTAGAACATTTTTTCAACTTGTCCCTCATCATTTCTGGATTCGGTTGAGAGGTCGAAACCTTCGCCCCAGCGAGGCAAAACTCATAGAACTGTTCGTCAGTAATAGTAACTTTATCGATATATTCCTTACCGTCCACATACACACGAAGTGGAAATACGTCAGTTGGGACCCCGAAATCAAAGCCAGGCTGGTAATCTACAGAACTGTCAAAGAGGTAAATATTTTTCACACAGATCCACCTACCTCGTTGTGCAATAATAACGCTGGGAATCAAAAATCCAAACCTACGAGTATTCCAAATCCTTCTGTCCCAACATGTGTTGTAACAGCTGGTCCTATATCAACAAAGTATGGTTTAACATCGTACATTTGTGCTACTTCGTACACAAAATCCTTATATTCTTCCGTTCCAACTGCCCCATAAACCCTTATTCCCCTATTTTTTTGCCTGGCCTTTTCAACAAACTCTTGAACCTTTTCTCTGATAATGTCTTTCACCTTTTTGATGCCAATGGCCTTTTGTACTAATTGAACTTCTCCATTTCGCGCTATAGTAAGTATAGGTTTGATGTGCATCATTTTACCTATCAACGAGGTAACTTTTCCAATCCTTCCACTTCTTTGAAGCTGTGTTACGTCAAAAACGGAAATCAGAAAGAGAGAATCATCTCTATAAGATATTATATCATCTTCTTCTATTTTTTTGCCAAGCGATATATCATTTACCATCCTCTCTAAAACGTATGTATTTTGAATACTAACGGTCTTTGAATCGAAAACGAACACGTTCTCGTATTTGTTCGCTATTGTGTAAAAAAGGTTATACGTTCCACTGAGTAAAGAGGAGATGGATAAAACATAGACAACGTCATATTCTTTTCGCAGTCGTCCCAGCAAATCCTCGACAAGATCCACACGAGGTAGAGAGGTCTCTACTTTTTCACCCCTATTTAGCGCCTCAAGAATCTTATCCGTTATCTCTTCTGTGTCATCAAACTCTTGGTCGTTTATGAAGACCCGGACAGGCACGGTGTATATATCAATGTTTGGACGAAAATCGTCTCTTAACTTTGTAGTGCTGTCTATCACTATGGCACTCTTCAGATGAATTCACCTCTTCAAAGAATTTGTAATTTTGCATTGCCGATCAGATATAAGCGCATTGCAAGACTTGTCTACGTCTTTTTATTCCTCTTTTCGAAATTTGTGAGGATCAAACTCCTCAGGTCTTCCAACTTCCTCTGTGAGTATAACAACGGTGCTGCTTCCATCACAGTGGAGAAAGCCATCGATAACCTTGAGCTTCTCCTCGCCACTTTCTGTCTGAATACGAACATCAGATATTGCCAGTTTTGTAATAATGGGTGCTCTCTTATCGAGAACACCCATCTCTCCTTCGACAGTTTTAAAAACTATCAATTTGGCATTGTCGAATTCAACAATTTTATACGGAGTTACTATTTTTATCTTCATCGAAATCAACTCCTAAGCAGTATCATTTCCTCTTTATCTTTTAAATAACAGCTGACTTCATAAGTTTTTTCGCTTTTTCAACAGCCTCATCTATTGTTCCAACCATATAGAATGCAGCTTCTGGTAAGTCATCGTATCTACCTTCCAATATTTCTTTGAAACCCCTTATTGTTTCTTTTATTGGAACATAGACCCCTGGGATTCCAGAGAACCTTTCTGCAACGTGTGTTGGCTGTGTGAGGAATCTCTGGATCTTTCTCGCCCTTTGAACTATCAATTTATCTTCTTCAGAAAGTTCTTCCATACCGAGTATAGCAATTATGTCTTGCAAATCTTTGTACCTCTGCAGCACTTCCTGAACACCACGTGCAACTTCATAATGCTCTTTACCAACGATGTTTGGATCAAGAATTTTAGAAGTGGAGTCAAGTGGGTCAACAGCCGGGTATAGACCAAGCGCTGCGAGTTGCCTTGAAAGAACGATTGTAGCGTCAAGATGTGTAAATGTTGTGGCAGGCGCCGGATCCGTGATATCGTCAGCAGGAACGTAAATAGCTTGAACAGATGTAATAGATCCTTTCTTAGTTGATGTTATTCGTTCTTGGAGTTCACCCATATCAGTTGAGAGTGTTGGTTGATAACCAACGGCTGATGGCATTCTTCCAAGTAAGGCTGAAACTTCGCTACCAGCCTGGACAAACCTGAATATGTTATCTATGAAAAGTAACACATCTCTACCTTCCACGTCTCTGAAATATTCAGCTATTGTCAATGCAGTTAGTGCAACCCTAAACCTCGCTCCAGGTGGTTCATTCATCTGGCCGAAGACAAGAACTGTGTTGTTTAAAACCCCTGCTTCTGTCATTTCAAGGTAAAGGTCGTTTCCTTCCCTTGTCCTTTCTCCAACACCTGCAAATATGGAAAATCCATGGTGCTCGATCGCTATGTTTCGGATCATTTCCATAACAAGAACGGTTTTTCCGACACCTGCACCGCCGAAGAATCCGATCTTACCCCCTTTTGGGAATGGGGCAAGCAGGTCTATAACCTTCAAACCTGTTTCGAGAATCTCTATCTCAGTTTTTTGTTCTGTCATACTCGGCGCAGGCCTGTGAATTGGCCAATATTCTATGTCCTTCAATTCACCCTGCTCGTCGATGGGTTCACCTATAACGTTAAACATTCTTCCCAAAACTCCACGGCCAACAGGAGCTTTGATTGGTTCGCCAGTGTTCTCTACTTCTAACCCACGAACTAAACCATCTGTGCTGTCCATAGCAACGGTCCTAACGATGTTGTCACCTATGAGTTGTTCAACTTCAAGAATAAGTTTCTTGCCTGTTTGCGGGTTTATTACAACGAGCGCATCATATATGTCTGGTAAATCTCCTTCTTGAAATTTCACGTCCACAACAGGTCCTATTATTCTTACAATCTTACCTACGGACTTTTTGGACACGCTTACCACGCTCCTTTTTATAAACAACTCGAAATTACTTTATTACTCTTCCTTCAATGCATCAGCACCGGTTACTATTTCTATTAGCTCTTGAGTAATTGAAGCTTGACGTGCCTTATTATATTCAATGGTCAATATTCTGACCACTTCTTCGGCGTTTTCGGTAGCATTCCGCATAGCATTCTGGCGTGCGTAGAGCTCACTAATTTTCGTCTCAAAAGCTAAAGAATACAAAACACTTGAAGCGTAAAATTCAACAAGTGCGTTTTGGAAACTTTCTTCAGATGGCTCGAATTCGTACCTGTCGCCTTTTTCAGTTGATCCTGATACTGAACTTGTTTCTACCTGTATAGGTGTCAAATCGTACACGTCTGGAACCTGAGCTAATTTATTTTTAAACCTTCCGTATATGACCTTTACCTTTCCAGCGCCGTTTGCTAGCAAGTCGTTAACCAATGTTTTAGTGAAATCAAAGGTTGGTGTTTCATATACGTGCTCGTATATTCGAACAACTTTCGGATTATTTCTAAAAACAGGCGCAATCTTTGCTCCGACGATGTACAGTTGATCGAAATTTTCCTTCTTATCGAGTGAAATCGCCCTTTTTGCAATCTCAGTTGGGAATGAACCGCACAATCCCATATCGGTCCCTATGACAATAAGGACCTTTTTGCCGTTTCCCGTCACGAACGGATGTTTGACTTCAAAATGGACACGCGCGGCTATTTTTTTAGTCTCATTGAGGAACTCCCGTGCCATCTGAAGTCTTTTTTCGACCTTCTTAATGCGGGCAGTTGAGACCATTTCCATGGCTTTTGTTATCTTTTGGAGTGACTGTGTTGCGTTGATTTTTCTTTTTATTTGAAGCAGTTTACCTCTGCTCATTTAATATCACTTCCCGTAAACTTTTACAAACTCTTCTTTGAACTCCTTGACTATGCTATGCAGTTTCTCTTCCAATTCTTTTGAAATCTGCTTTGTCGTCCTTATTTCGTCCAATATTTCTTTGTACTTTTCCTTTACAAATTTCAAGAATCCATCTTCGAATGGACGGACCGCAGATAGCGGCAGGTCGTCGAGATAGCCATTAACACCTGCAAATAGTACCACCACTTGCTCTTCAACTTCCATAGGGCTGTATTGCGGTTGTTTCATGAGCTCCATCAATCTCTGACCTCTTGTTATTTGTGCTTGCGTAGCTGGATCAAGCTCGGTTGCAAACTGAGCAAATGTTTCAAGCTCGCGGTACTGCGCCAAATCGAGCTTCAAAGAACCTGCGACTTGCTTCATTGCTTTGATTTGCGCAGCTCCACCGACACGAGAAACTGACAGACCTATGTTAACGGCAGGTCTTTGTCCTGCATAAAACAGGTTAGGTTCAAGGTATATCTGACCATCTGTGATGGAAATAACGTTTGTTGGAATATAAGCAGAAATATCGTTTGCCTGCGTCTCAATTATTGGAAGAGCGGTCAGAGAACCGCCTCCGTAATCCTCATTCAACCTTGCCGCACGTTCAAGTAATCTTGAGTGCAAGTAGAACACATCACCAGGGTAGGCTTCCCTTCCAGGTGGCCTTCTCAAAAGCAACGAAATTTGCCTGTAAGCAACCGCGTGCTTCGACAGGTCGTCGTAAACTACGAGCGCGTCCTTCCCATTGAACATAAAGTATTCGCCCATTGCACAACCGGCGTACGGTGCAAGGTACTGTAATGTTGCAGGGTCAGACGAAGCCGCAACAACAACGGTTGTGTATTCCATAGCACCTGTTTGCCTGAGCTTTTCGACTATTCTTGCCACTGCAGAGGCTTTTTGCCCTATTGCAACGTAGATACAATATACTCCTTTACCTTTTTGGTTGATAATTGTATCTATTGCTATAGCTGTCTTACCTGTCTGCCTATCTCCGATTATTAGTTCCCTTTGCCCTCTTCCAATGGGTATCAAAGAATCTATAACTTTGAGACCTGTTTGAAGTGGCGTATCGACAGGTTTCCTATAAATAACACCAGGCGCCTTAAATTCCACAGGTCTTGTTTCTTTGTACTCAATGGGGCCAAGTCCATCGAGCGGTTCTCCAAGAGGATTGACGACACGACCAAGGAGCCCTTCTCCAACAGGAATTTCCATGATTCTATTAAGCCTTCGAACCGTATGACCTTCTTTTATCTCTTTGTAATCACCGAGTATAATGATACCAACGTTATCTTCTTCCAGGTTGAAAGCCAATCCTTTGGTACCGGTTTCTACAAATTCAACCATTTCGTTGGCCATTACGTTGTTCAATCCATAAACTCTTGCTATGCCATCTCCGACTTGTATAACCTTTCCAACATCTTCAAGCTTTATCTCTTCTTGATATTCTGCTATTTTACTTTCCAATACTCTAACAATCTCTCCAGGGTTTAATCTCAAGGTATCACCCCTCTCTTCTCAGCACGTTGCGGGCCAAGTTCTCAAGTCTTCCTTTGATGCTTGCGTCAAACCTTTTACCAGCAAATTCCATAACAACCCCTGCAATCAAATCTTCGTTTACGGCCATGCTGAAAACAGGTTCTCTACCTGTGTATCTTCTAACAAAGTCGGCCAGCAATCTTTCTTCTTCACCCGTGAGTTCGATAGCTGCTGTCAAATTGACAGGTATCAAGCCTTTGTCTTCAAGCATGGTGTAATCGAAAAATGTAGCAATTTGTTTGATGTACTTAAGTCTCTTGTTAGCAATTAGAAGGTAAACGAAACGGCTAAAAACATGATCTACTGTTAATCCAAGCTCGTTCATTATTTGGCAGACGACTTGTGCACGGTTTTCCGGTTTTATCGCCTGATTGTTTAGAAAGACAGACATGTAGTCGTATATTTGTGTAAAAACTTTCAAGTTTTCCTTGTATTCTTCCGTTTTGTTATTAACTTTTGAAACGTTATACAAAGCCATTGCATATTTACTCGCTATAGCCGAGTACATCATTTTTCATGCTCCCTTATGATTTTCATAAGGTATTCTCTTTTTGCCTTTTCATCAACGACATCCTTGAGTACCTTCATCGCAAGGCTAATAGCAAGTTCCGTTGCAATGGATTGGACTTGGGAGATAGCTTCTTGCTTTTGCCTTTCTATTTCTGCTTGTGCATTTATTATAACCTTTTCAGCTTCTTTTTGAGCTCTTTGTTTAGCTTCATCGACAATCTTTTCCGCTTCCCTCTCTGCTGCAGCTATGATTTGTTCTGCCTTTTGCCGTGCAGCTTTGAGTTCCTCTTCTGCTTGCTTTTTCATTGCATCAGCGCTTTTACGGAGCTGTTCGGCTTCAGCCAGGTCACCCTCTATTTTTTCTCTCCGTTTATCCATCATGGAAAAGAAAGGCTTGTAAAGAAGCTTGTTCAACATCCACAACAAAAACAAAAAGCTCAGAAGTTGAACAGCAGAGGTTAAATTGATCTCAAAAAGATCCATAAGGACCGCCTCACAACGCGAAGAGTATCAAGAACGCAATAACAAGGGAATAGATACCTGTTGTTTCAGCAATAGCATCTGCGAGAATCATACGCGTTGTTATGACGTTCGTAAGCTCTGGCTGTCTGGCAATAGCATCCATAGCGTGTGCACCAATACTACCTTCACCGACACCAGGACCAATAGCACCAATACCCATAGCAAGCCCTGCACCTATGGCTTTACCCGCTACCATAATCGCTTTTGCAAGTTCTGCAGAAAATTCCATAAGCACTCCCTCCTCACAATAAGTTTAAGTTCGGATAGTATATTACTGCCTCTTCATATGCATCCACTAACCTTCGATCTGAGAAGACATGTAAGCAATTGCTAACGTGGAGAAAACAAAAGCTTGAATTAAGCCAGAGAATATTCCGAAATATGCCCACAGAAATGGTGGTAGGAACATATACTTTACAAGATAACTGATAACGAGTACCAGTATACCTCCACCTGTTATGTTACCAAAAAGACGCATCGCATGAGAAAGCGGTTTTGCAAGCTCACCCACGATGTTCATCGGAAGCATAAAGGCAACGGGTTCAAGGAATCCCTTCAGCCAGCCTTTAACACCCTTTGTCTTTATGGCAAAATACTGACTAATGATGAAAACCATAACTGCATACGTAAGATTCGTGTTTAAATCCCCTGTTGGTGGGAACCATGTATCGTTGAATAAAACAAACTTGACAGCCCTTGTTCCATTTTCAGCTATCGATACATCTACAGAAACTCCGGGAATAAATCCTCCAATAAGATTTGAAACGGCAATGTACAAAAACAAAGTCATAGAGATTTTGAAAACCGTTCTTGCATACTTTTCATTAGGAACGCTACTTTCCACAATCTCGTATAGAAAATCCATGAGGGATTCGGCAAACGCCTGCTTTCTATTGGGAATAAGTTTAAATTCCTTGTGAACGGACTTTGCAAAGGCAATTATGATGGCAACTACAGCAACAGACATGATTACAGTCATCGGGTTAATTCGGTAATACCAAGCATCTTTAGGACCAAACTGAACGATCCAGCGATTTGCTATATTTTTAAGCGCTTCTGAGGGTGGAGCGGTCATTAACTTGGCATTTAAGAGTCCCACGACAGTGTAGATTACCAAGAAAATAATCAGCTGAATTTTCGCCTTCTTACTCATCTTCTTCTTGCTCAAAGTTTCCACCTCCAGGCAAAGAGAAATACAACTATTTTTAGACTCATCAATCCAGCGAAAACACCCAAAATACCCTCTGCCGGATCATTTGAAACAACGGCTGCTAACAAAAAGAGCGATGAATAAAGTGCATATCTCAAAAAATAGCCTGTTCTGAAATACCCTTTTCCAAACTTGAAGTATCGATCTTTTGTAGTGATAATTGAGATTAATCCAATTATAACACCTGTTTCGCCTATAATCACACCAAGTGCAAAATCAAATTGCTTCAATGCAGCTCCTATCAGGAAAAATACAAGCGAAATGAAGGACGAGTAAATAATCATTTTCTTGACGAAACCTACAACTACTTGCTTGTCAGAACTATTCATCGTTTTGTTTGCCATCGTCTTTACTCTTTTCTTGATCCTTTGATATAGCCAAGTCCTCAGTCTTTTGTTTCTCAATTTTATCATATCTTTCGAGCTCTTTGATAATATAGGTTATCCCGTTGTATACACCTGATAATGTTCCAAGCACAATGAAGATAATCTTAAAAATCTTCGTTGTGGAAAATAGGCCATCTAAAAAAGCCCCAAGAAGGTAACCAACCAAGACGTTCGCTATTATTGTGAATCCCAATCCCGAGATAAGGTTCAGTTTTGTAAGCTCTTTGCCAAGACCTTTTGCCGTACCAGACTTCTTGTGTTTATAAACATCTCCAGACAAGCTTTTCATTCCTTCAAATAATAATTAATTCCCTCGGAAGGCTGGTTAATATTTCGCAGCCATTTTCTCTAACTACAACGTCTTCCTCAATCCTTATACCAAATTCACCTTCGAGGTATATGCCCGGTTCTACTGTAACAACCTGCCCAGGTTGCAAGGGCTTGTCCCATCTGAAACTAAGCCCTGGATTTTCATGTACTTCAAGACCTAGGCCGTGACCTAAACCATGGCCGAAATATTCACCGTATCCAGCCTCTTGAATGTAATTTCTTGCTATAGCATCTATTTCTTTTCCGGTAACGCCGGCTTTTATAGCATCCAGTGCTTTCTGTTGAGCTTCAAATACTATCCTGTGCACTTCCTTGACGTTGGAAGAAGGTTCTCCTACACAAAATACACGTGTTAGGTCACTGTTGTAGCCTTTATACCTTGCTCCCCAATCAACAACAACAGGCTCACCTTTTTCAATACTTTTATCAGAAGCGCGCCCGTGTGGAAGGGCTCCCCTGTAACCAGATGCGATAATAGTATCAAATGCGATATCATCCGCTCCCAGTAATTTCATTTGGTATTCAAGATAAGCTGCGAGTTCTTTTTCTTTGATACCAGGTTTCGCAATTTCCAACATCTTTTTGAATGCTTCCTGAGCAATCTCTACAGCAACTTCTATCTTTTCTATTTCATCTTCATCTTTGACAGACCTAACATCAACAACTAAGGATGATATATCCTCGAACTCGCAGTCGTTGAGCTTATCTTTCAGAGTTTCAAAAATGCTTGCAGAAATCCTTTCTTTTTCAATTGCTATTTTTCTCAAATCTAAGTTCTTGATTAACTCAACAACGGTATCCAAAAAACTTCTTGGTGGTACGTACTTTACCAATTCAAAGGTGCTTTCTTCCTTGACTTGTGTCCAGTACCTTGAGTCAGTTATAATTATATGCCTTCTTGGCGTAATCAAAAGTGCAGAAAAACTTCCCGTAAAACCGGACAGATATCTAGTAGTAACAGTATTAGAGTTTTCGATATTAATAACAACTATAGCGTCTACTTCCTTTTCAAAAACGCGTTCCTTTACTTTCTCTAGTTTTGAATTTGTCGCTCTCATATAACTTTCCTCCTTTGATTTCTAAGCCTATACTACCAATCTTTGCCGATTTCGAATTTTGTTTTTTCTTGGCGTGCTCGGCGGGACTTGAACCCGCAATCTTCGGATCCGGAGTCCGACGCTCTATCCAATTGAGCTACGAGCACGCGCCGATTGATGATTATTTGATTAAGCTAGTTCTTATAGATATACATCAATTATTTTACCACGACTTTGAAAAGAGTGACAATTTTTTCCAATCCTTCAATATCTAATTCTGACAAAAGTAGTCTATATTCTTCATTCATTATAACCGATTCTGGGAGTTTTTCAAGCGACTCAAGAGCTTGACAAAAATCTCTCCAAACTCTGTATACGAAAATACCATTTTTGAACAATGTATAAGCGATGTATAGATCTTTTGAAAACCCTATGCCTTGCCTTACTGAGAACGCTTCGACAAATGGAACTTCTATAAAAAGTGCAAAATCGCATGAAATTTGCCTTGGTTCTATCACTTCATGTTTTCTTAATTCAACAGCGCTTGTAGGGTTTTGGATATACTCAAGGAGTAATTGCTCCGCACTAAACCTATCGTCGTCCTTCTTCTCAAAAGTTTTTGCCATTTTAGTGGTTACCCTCTCATCTACAAATAATACGCGCTTGCCGCGGTCTTTTACTTTAAGCGCGAACTTTATCACTTCAAATGTTTGTGTTGAATAATTTCCGCTCATAGAAAGAGGCAAGCCGAAAACAACAGTATCGAAGTTCTCGATTTTTCTTAATAATTCCGATGTTTTCAGCGTCCCACTTTCTGATACAAACACGCTTCCAACTGCATAGCCAGATTTACTTTTTCCATAGTCAACCACTATAAATGACATTTTCTGTTCTCCTTGTTTGTAATTTAAATTATTATTTCTGAATCGTACAAGTATCTTTCATCGATGAGTTTAAACATCTCTTTTACATTGAGCGATTCTATTTGAAGTGTGTATCTTTCAAAATATCCCAATTCTATATCACGCTCTTTGAGTCTTGTTATCTTTTCTGGCTCGAAATCAACCGCACGAACTAAATTGTCTCTAATACCATCAAGGTCCTTGTAAACACTCTTTATGACCCCCTTCGGTACGTTATAATTACCAAGGAATTGCTCAAATTCTTCCATTTTCATTGGCAGGTATATATTCAACTCTTCGATGATTTTTTGAAGCTCTTCTTTAGAGGGAAAAAGTTTTTTTAGCGAATCACGTTTTCTAAAAACATCTTGCTTTGAGTAGTTAAGTTGTAGCAGTACATTTCCTTCACCACTAACTGTATCAATTATTTCGCTCAGTGTGTACGGGAAGTCGAAAAGCCTAACTTCGACTTTTCCAAAAAGTGAAGGCAAGGAATCATTGTTGGTTGATGAGACTAACCGCTTTACTTTTCTCTTTCTTACCAGATGGGAAATTATCAACCTCTGGAATGGCTCAAGTTGAGATGAGTAAAAAACCGTATCCCTGCTTGATACTCGCTTTATGTAGTTGTTGAAAAAGATTTCTACCGAGTTATGTGTAGAGAAGAGATAAACCAACGGAGAGTTAGAATTATTCAATGATTTAGGTTGGTTTCTCTTATCTTCGATCGAAAAATCGCTCTTTCCAATAACTTCGTACACTGGGAGGTTTGATTCAAATGTATACAATGTTGTGAAAAACGCCCTGTTCCCAAACATTCTAAGAATCTTTTCATAAAGATCTGGTTCGAATTTGCTCAAAAACTGAATTTCGTTGAGCACAACAAAATCAAAATCAGAGATGGAATTGATAAACTTTTCTGCATATACAGCGTTGGTTATTAAGTGCCTTCCATCAACACGATTGATTGAGTTTGCCAAAGTCAATCCCGATATATTGTGCCTTTGCAGGCTTTCATACACGTGCATTGCTTCTGTGCTAGAAGGATTGATAATGAGAGTCCTGCCCTTTCTCATCAAGTGGAAGAAGAACGCATTTCTGTACGGTATATCAAACCGTATCAACGCAGGCCTTTTTACATCACTAAGCTCCGCAACGCGGGGTAATCTCTGGTATACATCATCTTCGATTCGATGTTGATCATAATCTTCTTCTTTTTGTTGTCGCCAATTTGATATGAACGAGTGAATAAAGGTTCTATCAGCTAAATCTTCATCGTTAACGTGGGTGACTCTTAAGTCCAACAGATTTAACTGTAACCCTGTTTCTCCCATCCTCAAATTACCGACAACGTCCATCCTGAGGAATTGTGGCTGCAATCCATACAATTCAGACGGTTGAATTTTTAAGCCAAAGCCCACACCTTCTATACTTTTATTGTTACCTTTTAACGTCACACGTACATTGTACCCAGTCTCACCAAAAATCTTAAGCCTTTCTACAGCGCTGTTCTGAATCAAGAATACGGGTTCTGGATTGCCATGTCCGTATGGCTCAAGCAACTCAATTGCTTTTATGATACTGTCGTCAATCTCATCAATTGTTATCTTTTCGTCAATCATAACAACCGGTTCAACCCTTACGTCATCCTCTGTTACATGTGTCTTAATCGCTTCAATTAACTCGGGTATTTTTTCTTCCTTAAGACTAAAACCTAAGGCCATTGTGTGACCACCAAAATCCTCAAAAATGTCTCTGAACCTTTCAAGAAGCTCTATTATATTCACCCCTTGCACACTTCTCGCAGAACCCCTTGCAATACCATCTTCTTCGACGGAGATAACCATCACAGGCTTGTTGTAGAGATGAACCAACCTTGTCGCAACAATACCAATAACGCCCAAATGCCATCCGCGGCCATAGGCAACAACAATTGGAAGTGAGCTCAGTCCCTTTTCTTCGACCATTTGGACAGCTTCATTGTAGATCTTTGCCTCTATGCTTTGCCTCGTCGTATTGTATCCAAGCAACAGCTCAGCAAGTTCCGTAGCACTTGCTTCATCTTTAGTGATGATGAGCCTGAACGCATCGTCTGGAGAATCGAGCCGTCCGGCAGCATTCAACTTTGGAGCTATTCGGTAGCCAATATCACGGGAGCTTATCATCGATATTCCGAGTTTTTGAACTAAACGAACGATACCGAGTTTTGCAGTGTTGTTTAACCTTTTAAGTCCTTCTTTAACTATGTACCGGTTCTCGTCAAGTAGTTCAACCATGTCAGCAACCGTACCCAGTGCAACAAGGTCAAGCAATTCATCAACAACAGCAGGGTGGATGTTAAGCTTTTCAGCTAATGCCGATACAAGCTTGTAAGCCACACCAACACCTGCAAATTCCCTGAAAGGATATTCTTCATCATGGCGTTTTGGATTAACAATAGCATCAGCATTTGGAAGAGTTTCTTTAGGCTGGTGATGATCGGTGATAACAACCTTCATCCCAAGTTCTTTGGCTTTTTCAATAGCCTCGAATGCTGTGATTCCACAGTCCACAGTTAAAAGTACTCTTACACCGCTTTTGTAGGCATCTTCTACGAATTGTGGTTGAATACCGTAGCCGTCATCTGCACGCTTAGGAATGTAATAATCGACATCCCAACCATTCTCAGAAAGGAACGTGTACAAAACAGCAGTTCCAGTTATTCCATCAACATCGTAATCACCGTGTACCATAACTTTTTCGCTGTTATCTCTCGCTTTTAAAAGTATTTCAACAGATTTGTCCATATCCTTCAATAAAAAAGGTGAACGCAAAACCTTCCTTGTCGGATACAAGAAATTCCGAGCTTGTTCGGAGGTCTTTATACCCCGAAGCACCAACAACTTTGCCACCAAACGATCAATCTCCAGCTCTCTTGTAAGCTGGTCGACAAGTGATTCATCAACCTCTCTTAATTCCCATCTCATCAGCTCCTCAACCTTTCTTTCTTAGATTTTTAAATTCTACTTTGAATTTTACCACAAATTCAGAGTTTTTGGCTATGTAACAAGGTTAAATTTCAGAAAAAATCAAAAATTCTTAGTTCGCTTTACGAATTAAAAGTGTTATAATTATTTTGCGTGTTGTTAGATAAACAAGACAAGGGGTGAGGAAGAGTATGAAAACACTTATAAAGGGAGGAACACTCGTAACAATTACATCTGGTACATTTGTTGGTGATATCCTTATTGAAAACGGAAAGATCGCGAAAATAGGTAAATCTATTAAGTTGAAAGACAAAATGGTTGAGGTTGTCGATGCAGCTGGGAAATTCGTCCTTCCAGGATTTATAGACGCACACTCACATATTGGTCTGTTTGAAGAGGGAATAGGATTTGTTCAGGATGGAAACGAAATGACAGATCCTGTAACCCCAGATGTCCGTGCAATTGACGCTTTCAATCCGTACGATACGGCCATTAAACGTGCTTTAAATGGTGGCTTTACGACCGTTATGATAGTTCCTGGAAGTGCAAATGTCATCGGTGGACAAGGTGCTATCTTAAAATTTAAGTCACATATCGTTGATCATTGTATAGTAAAATCACCAGCCGGTTTGAAGATGGCTACAGGTGAGAACCCAAAAAGAGTTTACGGTGAGATGAAGAAGATGCCCTCTACTAGAATGGGAATCGCCGCGGTGATGAGAAACTACTTCATGAAAGTCCAAGATTATATGGAGAAGAAAAAAAGAGCTTTGGAAAAAGATGGTGTTTTTCTCGATAGAGACCCGAAGCTCGAGATTGGGGAACTGGTGCTGAAAGGTGAAATTCCAGCACGCATCCATGCACACAGAGCACAGGACATCGTCACAGCTATACGAATTGCCAAAGAGTTTGGTTTTAAACTAGTAATAGAACACGGCACAGAGGCTTACAAAGTAGCTGATTACCTTGTTGAAAATAACGTCCCTGTCGTCGTTGGACCACATGATTTTAGAAGCAAAATAGAACTCAAAGACCTGACTTATGAAAATGTGAGAATTCTCAATGAAAAAGGTGTGCTGACGGCAATTATGGTTGACCATCCAGTAATACACTTGGAGTTCGCAAATGTCCACGCAGCTTTAGCGATGAAGTACGGCGCAAAAAGAGAAGACCTTCTGAAGATGTTGACAATAAACCCAGCAAAGATTCTTGGGATTGATGACAGAGTTGGATCACTGGAACCAGGGAAGGATGCGGATATTGTTATATGGGATAATGACCCATTCCTACCACAAGCAAGAGTTGAAAAAGTCTTCATCGAAGGACAGGAAGTTAAATGGTGGGGTCAACTACCCCCGACTGAAGTCGAGGGCTTGTAAAAGCCCTGGTTGACCAGCCTAAGCACCGGACCCGAAGGACAAGGGGACGAAGGTGCTACGTTGGTAGTAGGCTCAAGACCCACTCCGGGATGCTTCTCCAGTCCCGGACACTGGAAGTGCTGGTTGCAGACAACCTTTGGGGTGTGGGCGAAACGGACCAGCACACGCGCCGGCTACCAACATTGGCGAGGAGAGTGCTAAAGTGAGACCGCTTTAGCGCGTCACAAGGCCCGTTAGGGCATTTTCATGGAGTGATAAGTATGGTGTTTGTGTTGGACAAAAACAAAAAGCCTCTGATGCCCTGTTCAGAAAAGCGCGCAAGACAGTTAGTCGTGGCAGGGCAGTGGTTCACAAAATGCATCCGTTCACTATACGTCTAAAAGACAGAACAGTACAGCAAAGCGAGTTACAACCTTTAAGATTAAAACTCGACCAAGGAGCGAAGGTTACTGGTCTTTCAGTTTTGCGAGAAGACGGAGATGTAGCAGAAACAGTTTTTCTTTGCGAGATACACCACAAAACAGACATAAAGCAAAAACTTGATGCCAGATGTGCTGTTCGTCGAAGCAGAAGAAACAGAAAGACTAGATATCGAAAGCCTAGGTTTCTAAATCGCAGACGGCCTGAAGGGTGGCTGCCACCATCGTTCAAAGCAAGAGTAAACCAGCTTATAAATGCGGTAAGGAAACTGACAAAGCTGTTGCCAATAAGTGCAATATCCATCGAAGATGCAAAGTTCGATACTCAAAAGTTGCAAAATCCAGAGATTTCTGGTATCGAATACCAACGAGGCACGCTTTTTGGCTACGAGGTAAGGGAATATCTTTTGGAAAAGTGGGGACGAAAGTGTGCGTACTGTGGTAGAAGTGACGTACCACTGGAAATCGACCACATCGTACCAAGGTCAAGAGGTGGCACAGATAGAGTATCAAATCTAACACTTGCTTGCCGTGAGTGTAACCAAAAGAAGGGCAACAAAACAGCTGCTGAGTTTGGATACCCACATGTTGAAGAGCAGGCAAGGCAAACATACAAGCAACCAGCATTCATGAATTCAATACGCTCATATCTGCGCAAATCATTAAGCGGTTTTGGAATACCAGCTGAATACGGAACAGGAGCGCTAACAAAGGCAAATCGCATTCGTCTTGGACTTCCTAAAAAGCACTACTTTGATGCTTGCTGTGTTGGTGAGAGCACGTCAAGTGAGATACGTATAACCCAAAGTTACGTGCAAATCTGGCATGCAGTTGGTCGTGGTACAAGGCAGATGTGCAATACTGATAAATTTGGTTTTCCACGTGGGCATAGACAAAGACGTAAGAAACACTTTGGTTTTCAAACTGGAGATATAGTTAAAGCTATTGTGCCACGAGGAAAGTACGCTGGCATTTGGGTAGGTGCAGTAGCAGTGAGAGGAAGTGGATTTTTCGACATTAAGGATACGAATGGCAAAAGGATTTGTCAGGGAATAAGTTATAAGTACTGCAAGCTGATTCAAATAGCTGATGGTTGGCAATATAGCAAGAGGAAAGCAAACTATTCCAAGTCTCACACGACAGAAGTCGCGTGCCTCTAAGTCGGAGGTGAATAATTCTGATGATCACGCTCGGCACACCAAAGGTATTTATAACCTACGCAATCCCTGAAAAAGGAATCGAAATACTGAAAGAAAAGTTTGAAGTTGATGTATACTATGGTGAAGATTTTTTGGGAAAAGAAGAACTTCTTAAGCGAGCAAAATCCGCGGACGCTGTAATCACACAACTTAGAGATCCAATAGATGCAGAATTCATAAATAATTTAGAGAGAACAAAAATCATAGCGAACTACGCTGTTGGATATAACAACATTGATGTGGAAGCAGCGACTAAGAAAGGTATCTTTGTAACTCACACACCAGGTGTTTTGACGGAAGCAACTGCCGACATAGCGTTCGCACTTATTTTGGCTGTTGCAAGACGTATAGTAGAGGCAGACAAATTCGTGCGAGAAGGTAATTTCGTAGGATGGAAGCCAAAATTGTTCCTCGGGTACGATTTGTACGGTAAGACGTTAGGTATTATTGGCATGGGTAGAATAGGACAAGCGGTGGCCAGGCGAGCCTTGGGATTTGGAATGAGGATCGTGTACTTCAACAGGCACCGACTACCCGAAGAAATAGAAAGACAGTACAATGCTGAATACGTCGATTTGGATTCACTTATCGAAACCTCAGACTTCATCTCAATCCATACACCGCTGACGAAAGAAACGTATCACCTCATAGATGCTAATCGAATTGCTAAAATGAAGTCAAATGCTATTTTGATTAATACAGCCAGAGGACCCGTTGTTGATGAGAAGGCCCTCTACGAGGCTCTTAAAGAAAGAAAAATTGCAGGAGCTGGTTTTGATGTTTATGAAAACGAACCCCAGCTCACACCTGGTTTAGAAAAATTAGATAACGTAGTACTCTTACCACACATAGGTTCTGCAACTTACGAAACAAGAGATCGAATGTCAGAAATGGTAGCACTCAATGTAATTTACGCCTTAGAAGGTAAGATTCCACCAAACCTTGTTCCAGAACAAAAATCAATATTCCAAGGGTAATAAAAAAGACCTCCAGCAGCAAGCCGGAGGTCTTTCTTTCTATATCAAGCTTTCTTAACAGCTTTAGCCATCTCAATCGCAAGCTTTCTTAAGCGGTTGAAATCCTCCTCTTTTGGCGTGAATTGAACTTCAACAGGTTCACCAACCAGTTCCCATTTGTTCTTTTGGATGTACTCAACTAATCCCTTCACTCCTCCACCACTCCAACCGTATGTTCCAAAAACGCCGAAGACTCTGTTGGGAAGTCCCTTGTGAGATAAATTAATTACCAAGTTCTCCATAGGTGGGAAGATCCAGTTATTGTAAGTGCATGTTCCGAGTATTACACCCTTAAATCTCCAGATTTCATTAATGATGAACGATTCGTGTGTTGTTGATGTGTTCATGACTCTAATGTTCTTAACTCCTTCTTCTGCAAGGACTCTCGCAATATAGTCCGCCATCTTTTCGGTGCTCCCATACATAGTTCCGTAGGCTATAACAACACCCTCTTCATATTCATATTTGCTCCACCTATCATATGCACTTATTATATGATTTGGATCTGTTCTCCATACAGGGCCATGGGTGGAACACACGATTTTGATTTCGAGCCCTGAGAGCTTTTGAAGAGCTTTTTGAACCATCGGACCAAATTTACCGACGATATTTGAATAGTACCGCCTTATTTCGTTTTCAAAGTAATCAACATCCACTTCATCATCAAAAATGCCACCATCAAGTGAGCCAAAACCGCCGAAAGCGTCACCAGAGAACAAGATTTTATCCTTCAACTCGTAAGTCATCATTGTCTCTGGCCAGTGAACCATAGGGGTCATATAAAATTTCAAAGTCCTACTGCCAAGATTAATTTCATCGCCTTCTTTTACTTCGTGGAAATTCGCTTCCAAGTGATACATGGCTTTTATAAATTCAAATGTCTTTTTGTTCCCGACGATCTTCACATTCGGGAAAGCGTGAACTATCGATGATATAGCTCCCGAGTGATCAGGCTCCATATGATTTATTATCAAGTAATCAAGAGGTTTTCCATCGAGGATTTGAGCAATCTTCTCAATATACTCCTTCATCTTGCTAACCTTGACAGTATCAATAAGTGCGGTTTTTTCATCGACCACAAGGTATGAGTTGTATGAAACACCTTTTGTCAAAGGCCAAATGTTTTCAAACAAGTGCGTGTCTCTGTCATTTACGCCAACATAGTAAACACCGTCAACAATCTTTGCCACAATCTCCATCATCAGCACCTCCAAAGGAGACGATTTTACAAATTAACGCTCAATCTGATTATATCAAACCTTTCATGTTATATCAAGTCTAATGTTTAACAAAATAAACCAACGAAACAAATAAAGTTTTAAGTATCGTACTCGTTTTTGAACTTGAATCTAACTTTTGCTAATTCTTTTAACTGATTTTTTCAAAAGTTTTTGACGATTGTTAATTAACAACTAACCTTTTAGCTTCACATATATCCCAACAAGGCAGGTGTACGGCTTTATAATCCTTTCATAGTATAGCATATCTTTATACGCATGTTCATTGCCAATTGTGAGCCAGTCTACCCACGCAGCTTCAAAACCATCCATTTCCCACGTCACTACAGAGTCTATTCTTTCGTTCTCACCAATGAGCCCCTTCCAAGTTTTAGGACTTTTAAACATCTTGGCATCATCGCCAAGCCAATCTGATAGGAGTTCTTCTACTTGTGCTGCGTATTCATCCTTCACTCCTGGAATGCCTATCAGGACCTATCCGCCGTCTTTCAAAAGTGGAAGTATTTTTTCTTGAAAAAACCCAACCTCACCACCAAAATAGTGGTAGGAATCGATGCTAATCATGGCGCTAAATATCCTTTCTTCAAAACGCAGATTATTTGCATCTTCACAAATAGGTGTTACCTTATCATCAATGCTCCATTCTGAAAATCGCTTCCAGTTTTCTTGCTCAGTTATCCAAAGATCAACTGCATAAACTTTCGCACCAGTTTCCTTTGCGATGACAAGACTTGATAGTCCTTTCCCACATCCTAAGTCAAGGACCAAATCATCAGTGCCTACTTTCAAAGGGTATTTATTTAATAACTCCTCGAGAATCACTACACAGTTTGGACCCATCATCGTTTCCGAAGAGATGTAATCTCTATAACGATTTGCTTCCAAGTATAATCACTCCGATTTCTCTAATAACACAACAGTTTCCACGTGATACGTCTGAGGGAACATATCAAAAGGCTGGACGGAGATTATTTTGTACTTTTCCTTCAGAATCGCCAAATCTCTTGCCAGAGTTGTAGGATCACACGAGATATAAGCTATTTTTTCTGGGCTGATCCGTATTATCTCTTCACACACTTCTTTTCCAGCCCCGCTCCGCGGTGGGTCAAGGACTATAATGTTGACTTTGTTATCAAACGATTTTAGATATTCTTCGACATCTGCTTCTTCAAATTTCACATTTCTCAAATTGTTTATATTCGCGTTCGCTTTCCCAGCCTTAACTGCTATATGAGAGCTCTCAACAGCTGTGACGTGTTTTGAGAGCATGGCTAAACGCATACTGAATGTTCCAACACCAGCGTAGAGGTCCAACACCCTTTCGCTACCTTTCAAATCAAGCTGTTTTGTAACGTATTCTATCATTTTAGCAGCAACATGATAGTTGTTTTGAAAAAATGCCGTCGGAGGAATTTGGAATTTTTCATAATCCATCTCTACCTCCAAAACACCTGAGCCGTAAAGCGTTTTGTACGGCCCTCTTAGTACGACGCTATCTGAGGAATTCATAACATGAATTATGGAATTTATCTGAGGAACTCTCTTCAACAGTTCTGCCCTGATAAACTTCGCTTCTTCAAATCTTTCTGTTCTAGTGACGAATATTGCCATAGTTTGGTTGTTAGAGTGAGAGTACCTCATAACCAAATGCTTAAGCATGCCTGAACGCGTTTTCGGATTGTAGATTTTAGCTTTGCTTAATTCAACAATCTCTGGGACGACCTCTAAAGCCCTGTTAAACGAGCTGGGTGATATTGGACATTCGTCAATATCGACAACTCTGTTACTATTTCTCATCTTTAATCCAAGGATAACGCCTTCCTTGTTGCTATACGAGAATGCAAACTCCATTTTATTTCTGTAACCGAATTCCAAATCGCTCGGAATTGTTCGGGCGACATCGGTTTCGATTTTTCCTATACGTTTTAATTGCTCTTTAACAATTTGAGTTTTCAATTCCAGTTGTTTCTCGTATTCCACATCCATTATCTGGCATCCGCCACAAACATTGAAATATTTGCACTTCGGTGCCCTGCGAATGTCTGACTTTTCTAGTAGATTTACCAGTCTTCCAAAAGCCAAATCAGATTTTTCTTGGAGAATTTCGATCTGTGCCAAGTCACCTGGATACGTACCTTCTACGAAGACCAACTTACCGCCCGGCAGTTTCCCGATACCGTACCCACCATATGCGTAGCGCTCTATGTAAACCGTGTAAGCTTGTCCCACATCCCTTGTGTGTTTCGAAAAGTCTTTGTCAATCATGATCCCATTCCTCCTATTAAAATCGAGTCTTTTCATCATACCAACTAATTTTAGCACATCTATTATTTTGTATCAAATTTCTGGACTATTCCGAAGTATATCGAGGCTACAAAAGCCACAGGAATGGCAAGGCCCAATGATAAAATGATGTTATTACCGACCACAGAATTATAACCTGTTGCGATGAAATCTCCTAACGACCATGCGAATCCCATAGCAACCGATGAAGCTAACGCCTTTCTGTTCGGTAGGATCTTCTGAGCTTGGACAACGTTTGCAGACATCAAAAGAAAACCAAAAAAGTCGAAAAGTACAAAGGAAATGAAAATCGAAGCAATGCCTTTACTAGATATCAACCAAAATATAGTTAGGCCCATGCCTATGAAAGCTACCAAGTCCTGCTTTTTTGCACCTATTTTTTCCATTAAAACAACGCCCAGGTAGTTGGCAAAAACGCCTGCTATCATACCGGACGTTATTAGCAAACCTGATAGTGAGATTGAATAGTGACGCACGTTCGTGATGTAAATTGGCGTGTAGGTGTGCACAACTGACATCAGAAAGCTGCGAACAGTTACGACAAGCAATATAGGTAGTAACTTCATTACCTCTTTCAAATCGAACTTCTGACTGTGAACCGTTCGGTTTGGAATGTTGATCCTTAGCAAAAACAAAGCCAGCACGACAGCGGGGAGTGCTACTAGCCAAAGTGATTCTATTGGAAAATGTGAGACGTAAAGTGAGATAAAAACAGGGCCGAGTGCGGCTCCAAGCGTTCCTGCGATTGAGAAAACTGCTACAGTTCTTCCCCCAACCTCGCCGGCCATGGAAGCCCCAAGAGGATGAAAGGCAGAGTTCGCAATCCTGACAACAAAGACTGCAGCAATGAACATCCAAAAGTTTGTCGATAAGCCTATTAGCGAAATCCCTAATGCTTCCATAACATACATCGTGAAAAGCAGACTCTTGGTGTACTTCACCCTATCAAAGAAAAATCCAAAGAAGATTTGGAAAAGACTGGCTGTGGCTGATGACAAAGCCAGGAAAGAAGTTAGCATGCGAACTTCTATCGGAAACTTTTGGATTATAAACGGCCCCAAAGGATTGAAGAACGATACGTAGAAATCTAGAAAAAAGTGTGAAAATACAGATAGAACAGACATCATGTTTAATCCCATAAACCTTTCGCACCCCTTTCCACGGTATTGTGTCGCAACGTTTGTTGTTTAAAAGTTTGCCATGCGAACAATTTAATTTTCGTTATCTATTCTAACACATGTGGTATATTCCCACAACATAAGATGTATGGTAAAATAATGTAAACAGTACCGAGGAGGAGTTCGTATGGATGGTTTTCACAAGTTATTGACTGGTGAGTGGGTCGATTCGATTACAAGACTGCCAAACCATGAATTTGCAAAAAGAATAGTTGACCAACTTAAGCAGAGTGAAGATTTGTTCTACCTCTTACATGTAAAGCTCAAATTTCAGGCAAGCAGCGATGATTTAAGAAATTTTGTGCTTTCCAGAGTTTCTTCAGTTATTAAGCACAGTGTAAGAATACCAAAGGATTTCGTTTGCAAGATGGAGGGTAATGACTTTTGCATAGTACTCCATGGAATTGATGACAACGAAGCAAAAAAGATCGCAAGCAGGATAAAGGACTCTTTACACTACCTTTTGTTAACGTACGGGTCAGAGAAAATCCAAATAGATTGCGATATAGAGA